>NZ_JBQCVA010000006.1:10823-64878 GCF_051962715.1 Neisseria sp. P0008.S010 | reverse complement strand
CTGTTGCTTCTTTGGATTAGGTTTTCGTATTTCATTTGGAAATTGTAAATCTTCAGGATACTTTCGCAAGAGGTCTATTCTATGCAAATGGATACATGCTTTTGATGTGGTGTAGGAATGGCGCCGTATATTGCTTTGAAAAAGCAGCTACTTGCGATGAAGTGCGGCTCGTCTGTTGCAATGTTTGTTTTCGGGCTAACTGCGGTATAAATCCAATTCGATACTTGCGCCGACCGAATGGCAAAATTCGATAACGGCGGGTGAGAAACATAGGGCAGGGGTGGAATCTTGTTCATCGGTGCTGATGGTTAGGACAACCGTGAAAATTGCCGACAGGTTATGGATTTTAATCAGTTCCGTTATTTTTTCCTATAATGGCAATGAAGGAATGATAAGTTCTTCTGCAATTTCTCCCAAACGGAAAACGTTGCCATTCCTTAAGAGGGGCGTGCCGTATTTCCAGCTTGAGCATACCGGTATTTTTCCCGGAATGCGGCTGCCCTCACGCACGATTTTAGTGGCCTTCAGGTTGAGGACGGTGCTGATTTTATCGGGGTCGAAGCCGTTTCCTGTCAGTGCGAAGTAAAGGTAGCATTTGTTTAAATTGGTTGTTTCCATCTATCTGTCGTTTCGGGATAAAGCGGCTGCTTGGCTGATTATCAATCAGGCCGTCTGAAAAAGAAAGGGGGACTGGAATCTTACCTGCCTTGTGTTTCAGACGGCCTTTTTGCATCCAACTCCTAAATGGCGTAGTCAATCAGTTCGCTTTGACCGAAAACATACACTTGCCGGGGGGAGAGTTTGAGTTCACAGCCGATATGCAGGTTCAGACGGCCTGTTTCCGATGTGGCGAAATCGACATGAACCTGACGGCCTTCGGGTAGGGTAAGTGTCAGGTGGGTGAGCGCGCCGGAAACGTGGATGTTGGCGATTGTGCCCGCCAGCATGGGGTTTTGGGCGTTGGTTTCCCATTCGTGCGGGCGGATGTAGCCGACCGCGTGCTGTTCCTGCCAGCGGTATTGCCTGTCCAAAGGCCAGGCAAATTCGCCATAACGCCATTCGCCTTTTTCGATGCGGCCTTCAAAGGCGTCGGTGTTGCCTAAGAATTCGGTTACGAAGGCGTTGTTCGGCTGGCGGTAGAGTGTGCCGGCGTTGCCGACCTGTTCGATTTTGCCGTGGTTCATGACGACGATTTGGTCGGAGACTTCCAAGGCTTCTTCCTGGTCGTGCGTGACCAAAATGCTGGTGATGCCCAATTCGTGGTGGATGTCGCGCAGCCAGGTACGCAGTTCTTTGCGTACTTTGGCATCGAGTGCGCCGAAGGGTTCGTCCAACAGCAGCAGTTTGGGTCCGACCGCAAGGGCGCGGGCGAGGGCGATGCGCTGGCGTTGGCCGCCTGAAAGCTGGTGCGGGTAGGATTTGGCCAAGTGGGGAAGCTGTACCAGTTTCAGCAGTTCTTCAACCTTGCTGCGGATTTGTTTTTCAGACGGCCTTTGACTGCGCGGCAGTACGGTCAGCCCGAAAGCCACGTTGTCGAAAATATTCATGTGGCGGAATATGGCGTAATGCTGGAAAACGAAGCCGACTTTGCGTTCGCGAACGTGTTTGGCGGTAACGTCCTGCCCGTTAAACAGGATTTTGCCGCCGTCGGCGTTTTCCAATCCGGCGATAATCCGCAGCAGCGTGGTTTTGCCGCAGCCCGAAGGGCCGAGCAGCGAAGTGAGCTTGCCGGTCGGCGCGGTCAGGTTGATGTTTTTCAGGGCGTGGAACGCGCCGAAGTGCTTGTTCAGATTTTCGATGGTGATGCTCATGCTGCTTCCCTTTCGGCGGCGCGGTGTTTTTTCTGTTGGATTTTGGTAAGGATGTCCTGTATTGCCAGCGTGGCGATGGCCAGCAGGGCCAGAATGCTGGACAGGGCGAACGCGCCGACAAAGTTGTATTCGTTGTAGAAGATTTCGACCAGCAGCGGGATGGTGTTGGTTTCGCCGCGTATGTGCCCCGACACCACGCTGACCGCGCCGAACTCGCCCATCGCGCGGGCGTTGGTGAGAATCACGCCGTAGAGCAGCGCCCATTTGATGTTGGGCAGGGTAACGCGCCAAAACATCTGCCAGCCGTTCGCGCCGAGAATCAGCGCGGCCTGTTCTTCGCTGTCGCCCTGCGCTTGCATCAGCGGGATGATTTCGCGCGCGACAAAGGGGAAGGTAACGAACAGGGTTGCCAGAATAATGCCCGGAACGGCGAAAATGATTTGGATGCCGTGCGCTTCCAGCCAACCGCCCAATGCCGTGTGCGCGCCGAACAATAAGACGAACATCAAACCGGCCACCACGGGCGATACGGAAAACGGCAAATCGAGCAGCGTGGTCAGCAATTGCTTGCCGCGGAAGTCGAAGCGGGTCAAAAGCCATGCCATCGCCACGCCCAATACGGCATTAACGGGGACGACAATCGCGGCGGTTAGCAGGGTTAATTTGACGGCGGACAAGGCTTCGGGGTCGGAAAGCGAAGCCAGGTACAGCCGCCAGCCGCCCTTCAAGGCTTCGGCAAACACGGCTGTCAGCGGGATGACCAGCATCACGGCAAGAAACAGCAGCGCGATGCCGATAAGCAGCCATTGCAGCGGGCGCGGTTCGGTAATATTCGGATTGGTTTTCATGCTTTCGCTCCGGCGCGTTTGCCCAAAGCCCATTGGGCGATATTGAGCGCAAACAGGATAGAGAAGGAAATCAACAGCATAAACAGCGCGACGGCAGATGCGCCCTGCACGTCATACTGTTCCAGCTTGCCGGTGATAATCAGCGGCAGGATTTCGGACACCATCGGCACATTGCCCGCGATGAAGATAACCGAACCGAATTCGCCCGTCGCGCGCGCGAACATCATGCCCGCCCCCGTGAGCAGGGCGGGGGCGATTTCGGGCAGCAGCACGCGGCGGAACGTGGTGAAACGGCCCGCGCCTAACGTGGCGGCGGCCTCTTCGTATTCGCCCGACAATTCTTCCAGCACGGGCTGCACGGCGCGGACGATAAAGGGCAGGCTGACAAACACCAGGGCAATCCAAATGCCCGTCGGCGTGAAGGCGATTTTGAACGGGAAAAACCGCCCCAGCCAGCCGTTGGGCGCGTACAGCGTGGCCAGCGCGATGCCGGTTACCGCCGTGGGCAGCGCGAAAGGTAAATCCACCAGCGCGTTCACCAAACCCCTGCCGGGAAATTCATAACGAACCAGCACCCATGCCGTCAGCGTGCCGAAAACGATGTTGGTCAGCATGGCGAAAAACGACATTTTTAGTGTCAGCCACACAGCGGACAGTACGCGCGGCTCGGCGATGGTCTGCCAAAATGAAGAAAAGCCCATGCCGGCGGCGGTAACGGCCATCATGGCAAACGGCAGCACCACCAGCAGCGACAGGCACAGGACGGTAATCCCCAGGCTGATATTGAAGCCGGGCAGTACGCTGGGAGTCTTTAACAGGCGCATAGTCGGTTGGTTATGGTTAAAAAGCAGGCCGACAATGTAATTTAGGCCGTCTGAAAATAAAAAGACTGTGTGGTTGTATGTTAAGACGGAATGGTTATAACTTGGCGGATTGCCGTGCGGCGAGGGGTGCGCGGCAATCTGTCCGGCCACTTCCGTTTATACCTGTCCCAAGGCAGGCAAATAACCATAAAATATAAACTTTCCGCCATAAACAGCGTATGATTACGCTTTTTCAGACGGCCTCCCCATCAAGCAAAAAAAGGCCGTCTGAAAACAAATGACGACCCAAACCGCCCAACCCCAAAAAACGGAGTTCAGATTGTTCCGCAGCATCCACATCCTGACAGGCGAAACCCTATATGAACGCCCGCCGCAAAGTCAGGCCGAATTTCAGACGGCCTTAAGCGCGCTCCGGCAGCGGCAGCGGCATTTTGCCGCACAGCCCGTTACCGCGCGCACCGCGCTGCTGTCCGCCTTCGCCCAACGCCTGGATGCCGAACGCGGCAGGCTGGCGCGCATGGTCAGCGAAGAAGTCGGCCGCTGTCTGACCGAATGCCGCGCCGAACTCGACAAATCGGTCGAACTCATCCGCTACTACACACGCCTCGCCCCCGAACTGCTGGCGCACAAAACCATCGCCACACAGGCCAGCCTGAGCCAGGTGCGTTTCGAACCTTTGGGCGTGGTGCTGGCCGTCATGCCGTGGAACTACCCTGTTTGGCAGGTGCTGCGTTTTGTCGTCCCCGCCCTGTGCACCGGCAACGCCTGTGCCGTCAAACCCGCGCCAAGCGTCGCCCGCGTCAGCAACGCACTGTTTGAATTGGTCGGCGGCGACATCCCGCTGATACCCGCATGGTTGGAACACGCCGACATCCCGCAGGCAATCGCCGACACCGACGCGCTGGCCTTTACCGGTTCGGCCGACACCGGCCGCATACTGGCTGCCGAAGCGGGAGGCCGTCTGAAAAAAACCGTGCTCGAACTGGGCGGCAGCAACGCCTTCATCGTCCTGCCCGATGCCGACTTGCGGCAGGCGGCCAAAGACGCGTGCTATTCCCGTTTCCGCGACGCGGGGCAGTCGTGCAATGCCGCCAAGCGCATCATCGTTACCGAAGCCGTGGCCGAACCCTTTATCCGCCTGTTTCTGGACGAATGCGCCAAACTTCAAACCGGCGACCCGCTCGACGTGCAAACCACGCTCGCTTCGCTGCACCGCGCCGACTTGCGCGAGCGCGTCCATGCCCAAGTGCTTGATGCTGCGGCAAACGGCGCGCAAATCCTGTGCGGCGGCGAAATCCCCGCCGGACAAGGCTGGTTCTATCCCGCCACCGTGCTGGACAAAGTCAATCCCGCCTGCCTCGCCTACCGCGAAGAAGTTTTCGGCCCCGTTGCCGCCATCCTGCGCGCCCGCGATGCCGAACATGCGGTAGAGCTGGCCAACGACAACCCCTACGGCCTGGGCGCGAGCATTTACAGCGCGGACGAAGCGGCCGCCTGGCGTTACGCCGAAAAACTGCACACCGGCGCGGTATACATCAACCGCCACACCAGCAGCGACCTGCGCCTGCCCTTCGGCGGCGTGAAAGCTTCGGGCTACGGGCGCGAACTGTCCGAATTCGGCTTGTACGAATTCGTCAACATCAAAACCTATTGGCAGAAATAATGAATAAAACCCTGTTTGCGGCCATGCTTGCCGCTTATGCTTCCGCCGCCTGGGCGGCCCCGCAGAAAATCTATTTCGACCAGCAGGGCAGGCCGACCGACAAACCGGCCTCCTATGCTTATGTGCGCGAATACACCCCGTCGGGCAATCATGCGGCGGTGCAGGATTTTTATTATCCGTCGCGCAAAAAATATTCCGACCCCTACCGCGCGCCGTTGAAGCAAATCCGCCAATTCGTGCCGCAATTGGAAAACGGCACGCTTACCCTGTGGCATTTTAACGGCAAACAGAAAATGTCCGCCCCGTTTCAAAACGGCAAGCCGCACGGCGAATGGACCAACTGGTACAACAACGGCAACAAATCCGCCGTAATGCCGTATAAAAACGGCCAAACGGAAGGGACGGGCGTCCGCTATTACCAAAACGGGCGCAAAGAAAGCGAAATCGAATTCCACAACGACAAAGCCGAAGGCAAATGGCGGCAATGGTATCCCGACGGCAGCCCGAAAAGCGAAGTGCTGATGAAGAACGACCAGCCTGTGGAAATGGTCAGCTGGGACAATCAGGGGCGCATCACCGCCGAATTGAATTTCGCCAACAAAAAACGCAGCGGCTTTACTCTGGAATGGTACGACAACGGTGCGAAAAAATCGGAAACCGTCTATCAGGACGACGAATTGATCAGCCGCACTTTCTGGGATGAGAACGGCTTGATTTCCGACCGTTATTAAACATCAAACTTCGCAACGAGCCGAAAGGCCGTCTGAAAAACTGCTTGTGCGGACTTTCAGACGGCCTTTCCGTATGGCGGGTCAAATGAATTTTCGGGATAAGGCGGCGGGTTGCGGCTTTGCCCTATCACATATGCCGTCTTGCCTTGCCGTACCGTTGGCGGATGAATGTTCAAAGGCCGTCTGAAAGTCCGCACAAGCGGTTTTCAGACGGCCTTCGGATTGAAGTTTAACGGCCGTTGCGGCGCAGCGGCGGATCGGTCCAGATGCTGCGGTAGCAGGTGTAAGAGGTAAGGTTGGTCAGGCTGGCGAGTACAAAATATATTGGGATGAACAGCAGGAACATGGCGATGGCAGGGCCGACGCCGATATCGCCGCTGCCCATACTGGATACGCCGACGGATAAAACAATAATGGCAAAGAAGATGCCGAAGAAAATCAGTCCGATACCTGCCCATGCCAGCCCGTTGACCAAAAACGCCCACAAGTTTTTCAGGCAGCCTTTGAAGCTCATCTTCATTGCCTCAAACGGCGGCACATCGTGCAGGACGACCAGGGCGGGAGAGAAGACAATGGTCATCTGGACGGGAATGATAAACAGCAGCATGATCAAAAACAGCAATATAACCATTAAGAAGTCTTCTGCAGAAACATTGCCGCCCACAGCGGCTTGGAAGTCGCTGCCGAAATTGAAGCCGACAAAAGCAGCGAGCAGGATGCCGGCAATGAGCACAATGAATAGGATTGCCACGACATAGAGCAGGGCCAGGATAACCAGTTCTTTGAATTTGTATTTGAAACCCGAAAAGAGGTAGCCGATTTCCAGTTCGCCGCCTTCTTCCAGCGCGTCGCAGGAAAGCATAAAGCCGCCGGTGAAGAATATCGGTAACAGGTTGATGACCATGCTGACGCCGGGGACAAACGATCCGACGAACATAATCAGAAGCATGATGAACACCATCAACACCCATGTGCCCGGGCGTTTTTTGAAAATCCGCCAGGCATCGCCTATCCACGCCGCACCTTCGCCGGCAGGAACTTTGCGCGGCTCGGCAAACAGGCGCGGCGGCTGGTTGCCTTGCGGTTGCTGCGGCACGGGTGCGGGGGGCGGTTCGGGTTGGAAAGAAGAGGGTTCGAATTGGTTCATAAATGCTCCGGATGGGAATGAAAAATGACAGACGGCGGATTTTAACCTATTTTTGCTTTGCCGTTTGCCGTTTTCAGACGGCCTTTTTGTGTAACAGCAGCCCGCTTTCGATGTGGCCGGTAAACGGGAATTGGTCGAATAGGGCGGCGCGTTCCACGGTGTGCGTTTGCAGCAGCGCGTCCAGATTGGCGCGTAAGGTTTCCGGGTTGCAGGAGATGTAGATGATGCGGTCGAAACGCGCCAGCAGTTTTAAGGTGTCGTCGTCCACACCCGCGCGCGGCGGATCGACGAAGACGGTGGAAAAGCCGTATTCGGCCAAGTCGATTTGCTGTTCCTGCAGGCGGCGGAATTCGCGGCTGCCGTTAAACGCTTCGGTGAATTCTTCTGCCGACAGTCTGGCGATGCGGATGTTGTCCGCGCCGTTTGCCGCGATGTTCCATTGTGCCGCCTGTACCGAGGTTTTGGAAACTTCGGTGGCCAAAACCCGGCGGAAGCGGCGGGAGAGCGGCAGGGTGAAGTTGCCGTTGCCGCAATAGAGTTCGAGCAGATCGCCGTTTGGCGTTTGGGCGCAATCGCATGCCCATTCCAGCATTTTTTCGCATACTGCGGCATTCGGTTGGGTGAAGCCGCCTTCCGTTTGGCGGTAGCGGAAGGTTTCGCCGTTTACCGTCAGTGTTTCGGTAACGAAATCCTGCGCCAGCACCAGTTTCTGCCCCTTGCTGCGGCCGATGACGAATATGCCGAGTTTTTCCTGCAGGGCAAGGGCGGCGTGTTTCCAGCCGTCGTCGAGTTTGCGGTGGTAAATCAGGCTGACCAGCATTTCGCCGCTCAAGGTGCTGAGGAATTCGCATTGGTAGAGGCGGTTTTTCAACAACGGGTCGGCGGACAGTTCGGCCAGTAAAAGCGGCATCAGGCGGTTGATGGATGCAGATGCGGCGGGGAAATCGGCGAGGCGGATCAGCGAGGCCGTGCCCGCTTTTTGCCCGCGCTCGAACATGGCGTAGCTGATGCCGTCTCCTTCGTGCCAAATGCGGAATTCGGCACGCATCCGGTAATGCTGTTCGGGTGAAGGGAAAACCTGCCATTCGGGCATGGGGATGCCGGAAAACAGGCGGCGGAGCAGGGCGGTTTTGTCGTTAAGCTGTTGCAGATAGGCCGGGCTGTGCATCGGGGTTCCAAAAATAGAAAAAGAAGCGGATTATAGCCGAAGGCCGTCTGAAAAAGGCGGCTGCGTTTTTTCAGACGGCCTTCGGAGCGCGGAAATGGCAATGCGGCGGCTTTTTCGGTATGCTTCGGTTTCCGGCCGCCCGAATTCGAGGAAGCGCGATATGAATCACAGAACCTTTACCATGACGGTAATTTTGACCACCTTTGCCGCCGCTATGTGGTTCGGTTATCTTTTTGCGTCCGACCGCATCGGCGGCGGCAAGTTCTTCTTCTATATGGCGGCGACGATACCCGCGCTGCTGTTCCGCATCCCGTATTCCCTCATCCTCCGCAACCGCCGCCCATGATTCCTTCCGACTTTATCGACGACCTGCTGGCAAAAACCGACATTGTAGACATCATAGACGAACGCGTGCCGCTGAAGAAAAGCGGTGCGAACTACATGGCCTGCTGTCCGTTTCACAAAGAAAAAACGCCGTCGTTCTCCGTCAGTCCGAGCAAACAGTTCTACCACTGCTTCAGCTGTGGCGCGCACGGCAGCGCGATAGGCTTTCTGATGGAACAGCAGGGCATGAGTTTCCCCGATGCCGTTCAATACCTTGCCGACCGCGCAGGCATGACGGTTCCGCATGAAAAAGGGCGCATAGAAGCACCGGAAATCCGTGCCGAACGCAAGAAAAAACAGCAAACGCTGGAAGAAACCCTGCAAGCCTGCGCCGATTTTTACCGCCACCAGCTCCAAATCAACCCGCCCGCCCGCCAATACCTCGACGGACGCGGCCTGAATGCCGAAATCATCGGCCATTACGGATTGGGTTATGCACCCGACGGCTGGCAGCCGCTGGCGCAAGTCTTCCAGCCCTATCCCAACAACGCCCTGACGGAATGCGGGCAGGTCATTCATAACGAAGAGCAAAACCGATACTACGACCGTTTCCGCCACCGCATCATGTTTCCCATCCGCGACCAGCAAGGGCGCGTCATCGGTTTCGGCGGTCGCGTTTTGGACGACAGCAAGCCCAAATACCTCAATTCGCCCGACACCCCGCTGTTCGACAAAGGCCGCAACCTCTACGGCCTCTACGAAGCCCGCAACGCCGTGCGCGATGCAGGACGGATACTCGTCGTAGAAGGCTATATGGACGTGGTGGCCTTGGCGCAGTTCGGCATTCCCTACGCCGTTGCCTCACTCGGCACGTCCACCACGGGCGAACACATCAAAATCCTGATGCGGCAGTCCGACGAAATCTATTTTTGCTTCGACGGCGATGCCGCAGGCCGGAAAGCCGCCTGGCGCGCGCTTGAAAACGCCCTGCCGCAGCTCAAAGACGGCAAATCCCTCCACTTCCTCTTCCTGCCGCCCGAACACGACCCCGACAGCTACATCCGCGCCCACGGCAAAACGCAATTTGAAGACGCACTCATCCACCAAAGCAAACCCCTGTCCGAATATTTCTGGCAGGCACTTTCAGACGGCCTCAACCTGGCGACGCAGGAAGGCAAATCGCGCCTGCTGAAAACCGCCGCACCGCTTCTGGCACAAATTACCGCGCCCGCCCTCGGCTTCCTGCTCAAACAACGGCTGGCCGAACTTGTCGGCATCGACCCCGCAGACCTCGCCGTCCTGATCGGGCAGGAAGCCCCGCCGCGCCGCGTACAGGCCAAAAGCTACAAACTGCCGCGCGAAACCCGCCGCCAGCCGGCCATGCTGACCCTCGCGCAACGCCAAATCCGCAGCCTGCTGTCCAATCCCGCCTGGGCGGTTCACGTCCGCCTGCCCGAATACGTCGTCCTCGAAGGCGATACCGCCTGCCTGGCCAACATCGCCGACTTCATCCTCTCCGGCAGCACTCCGCCCGACCATGCGCGCATTTGGGAACACTTCCGCGGCACCGACACCGGCAATGTCTTGCAACAGATTTATCAAGCCGGCGGTTTGGATGACGGCGAAGACGGCGGCGAAGAAAACGAAACCGCCTTTTCAGACGGCATGGGAAAACTGATCAAAGAATTCCGCCATGCGCAACTCGAAGCACTGAAAAGGAAAACCGTCGAAGGCGGCCTCAGCGACGCAGAAAAAAAACTCCTCCTGAGCCTGTTGGCGGAAAAATAAACAAAGGCCGTCTGAAAACCCCGTTGCGGGATTTTCAGACGGCCTTTTATCAGCCTATTTCCGCCGCCATCCGCTCTATCGCCCGCAATACCTGCGGAAACTCGGTAAAGCCGTCGCTGCCCAAAAAGTGGCCGCCGCCGGTAATTTCTTCCGGTTTTACGCCCAACTGCCGCGCCAAACGGCGGGTGTTTTCCGGCGGCACGATGTTATCGTTGTCGGCGGTAAACAAGGCAATCCGGTCCGTCATGCGGCGCACGGCGGCAAAATCAATCGGGCACCGGTCGACATAGCCGTCAACATCGAAACCGTTAATCTTCGGCAGCGTCGGAATGCGTGCGCCGAACGCGGACACCAGCACCAGCCCGCCGATTTTGTGCGGACGAATCCGGCTCAGATAATGCAGCAGCGAAACCGTACCCAGGCTGTGCGCCACCAATACCGTGCGCCCTGACGGCATCCCCACCGTCCGCGCCAGCGCGTCCTGCCAGCGGCCGTAATCGGGATGCAGACTGTCGGGCAGCGGCACCGGCACAACTTCCATTCCGCGTCGCCGCAACTGCTGCGCCAGCCACGGGAACCAATGGTCGGCAACCGTGGCGCCGTAGCCGTGGACGATAAATACCCGCACGGGGCCGCCGTCGGGTTTCGGCAGGCTTTTGCAGCCCGCCAGCAATACGCCTGCGCCTGCGGCGGCGCAAAATCGTCTGCGGTTCATTTTGATGCTCCGTATCATGTTGTTTACAATAGAAACCCTGACGCTCCGGCAAAGCGCGCCGCTCAGCGGTGAGCGGCAAACAGGGGCTAAAGCATTACCTTACACAATGACACTATGTCAGGGTCAATATGAAAATCAGCGAATTTGCCCGCCGCTGCGGTATCAGCGTGCGGATGCTGCGTTTTTACGAAAGCGCAGGCATACTCGTTCCCGCGCGCACGCCAAGCGGCTATCGGGAATACGACGAACGGGACATCGGCTTCGTCCGCAAAGCCGTCATGCTCAACCGCGCCGGCCTCGCCTTGAAAGACATCGCCCTCCTGCGCGACTGCCTGAATGACGAACCGCAAAACTTTTGCAGCGAGCTGCGCGGCAAACTGGCCGACACGCAGGCGCGCATCCGGCAGCAGATAGACGGCCTGCACCACTCGGAGCAGTTGATTGCCGCCCTGCTGGCGGCGGAAAAAGCGTCCGGCGGCAATGAGGCCGTCTGAAAATGGTTTTGCCCAAACCAAAACAGCCTGAAAGGCCGCTCGGGCTTTTCAGGCTGTTAGCGCGTTTTACGGCAAAAATCCTGCCGCCGTATATCCGCATCAACCGAGATATTTCAGTTTGCCGCGGAAATCGTCCAGGCTGCCGTAACCTTTTTCCGCCATGATGGCTTTGAGTTCGGCACCGATGCGGTCGAACGCCGCCACGCCTTCCTGATGCAGCGCCGTGCCGATTTGCACCATGCTTGCGCCGCAGAGGATGTGTTCGAAGGCATCGCGTCCGCTCGTCACGCCGCCGGTGCCGATGATTTGGATTTCGGGTTTGAGGCGGCAATAGAAAGCGTGCACGTTGGCCAGCGCGGTCGGCTTGATATACGCCCCGCCGATGCCGCCGAAACCGTTTTTCGGGCGGATAACCACCGTTTCGTCCTCGATATACAGGCCGTTGCCGATGGAGTTGACGCAGTTGACGAATTTAAGCGGGAAGCGGTTGAACACGGCCGCGGCCTGATCGAAATGGACGAAGTCGAAATAAGGCGGCAGCTTGATGCCCAAGGGCTTGGTGAAATAGGAAAAAACGTCGGTCAGGATGGCTTCCGTCGTGTCGAAATCGTAGGCGATTTGCGGTTTGCCCGGCACGTTTGGACAAGAAAGATTGAGTTCGGTCGGGCCGTTGAAGCCGCTTTGCTGCACCTTTTTCAGCAGGGTGTGCGTCTCGTCGGGTGACATGCCGACCAACGACAGGAAAAACGTCCGCTCGGGCACTTTGTTTTGCAGTTCGAGCAGATAGTCCAGATAGTAGTCTATGCCCTGGTTCGGCAACCCCATCGAGTTGATGCTGCCCAGCGGCACGTCCCGATAGCGAGGCTCGGGATTGCCCGCCCGAAAATCCAAAGTCGCGGTTTTGGTTACGAAGCTCCCCGCCGACGAGTTCCTGACCTCTTCCAGCTCGGCGACGGTCATACAGGCTACGCCTGCGGCATTCATCAGGCAGTTGTCGAAATGAAACCCTGCGATTTGCGTTTGTGTTGACGGCATATACGTCTCCTTTTCAGTATGGCAGTTGCAATCGACCGTATTTTAGCACCAAATCGATGTAAGGCCGTCTGAAGGCGTACCAGCGGGCTAGACGTCCTAGGATGCAAGAACCGGCGGCGGCCTATAAGGAATCGGGCTGAAGGTTTACCGGACGGAACGCTTGAAGGCTGTTTGATAAACTAAAGAAATCTAACATATTTTTTCCAAAAAAGAGCCAAATCAGGCGAACGAAATTCGGAATCTAAAACCTCACAATAAGATTCCTGTAAAAGATTATGCTTTGATTCGGTATTGATCCCGAATCTTAAGGAATCGTTCCGTTTCTGCCGTTATTCCCGCCTGCGCAAAAATGGCAGCGGATAAAGACGATTCGACACATCGTCCGAACACGGCCTGAAATCCAAAATTTTCCAACTTGATTCTGAAAGGAAACTGCAATGAAGACTTTAAAGAGCCATGAACTGAAACAAATTTCCGGTGGTTACACAATTAATTTCGGCGATGTTAATGCAATGATCAGGCTGTCGAGACTTTTCGGCCTCATCAGCAGTGACTGATAGACCTGTATAGATTACGTAATCATCGGCCTTTCATTCAAAGGCAGAAATTTTCAGACGGCCTTGTAAAAGGCCGTTTGTTTAATTAAAAAAGAAACAAGAAGGCATGCAAAAAACAGTATGAACGGGTATGACGGTAGTGCCACAGAGAGATAAAACGCAGACAGTACCGTTCAAAACAGACAAAGGCCGTCTGAAAAATATTTTTCAGACGGCCTCGGATTTCTATATTTAAACGAATTTCAGATGACTGCCCTCGACTTCCACCCTGATTTCGCTTTCCGGTTTGTACTGACCTGCCAGTAAGGCTTTGGCCAGCGGGTTTTCGATTTCCGACTGGATGGCGCGTTTGAGCGGGCGGGCGCCATACACGGGGTCGAAACCGGCTTTGGCAATCAAATCCAATGCGGCATCGTCCACTTTCAGGTACAAGTGCTGCGCTTCCAAACGTTTTTCCAAGCCTTTGAGCTGGATTTTCGCGATGTTGCGGATATTCTCCTGATTCAGTCCGTGGAACACGACCACTTCGTCGATACGGTTGATCATTTCGGGGCGGAAGTAGGCCTTCACTTCTTCCATCACCGCTTCTTTCACGGCATCGTAGTCCTGCGTACCCATTTGTTGGATGTGCTGGCTGCCGATATTGGAAGTCATGACGATGACGGTATTTTTGAAGTCCACGGTGCGGCCTTGTCCGTCGGTCAAACGACCGTCATCCAATACTTGCAGCAGGATGTTGAACACGTCGGGATGGGCTTTTTCCACTTCGTCCAAAAGAATCACGCTGTACGGTTTGCGGCGCACTTGTTCGGTCAGGTAGCCGCCCTCTTCGTAGCCGACATAGCCCGGAGGCGCGCCGATTAAGCGGGCAACGGCATGTTTTTCCATGTATTCGGACATGTCGATACGGATGAGGTGGTCTTCGCTGTCGAACAGGAAGCCTGCCAAGGCTTTGCACAACTCGGTTTTACCTACGCCGGTCGGGCCTAGGAACAGGAAGCTGCCGTAGGGTTTGTTCGGATCGGCAAGGCCGGAGCGGCTGCGGCGGATGGCATCGGACACGGCGCGCACGGCTTCGTCTTGACCGACCACGCGGCGGTGCAATACTTCTTCCATTTTCAACAATTTATCGCGTTCGCCTTCCATCATTTTGGACACGGGGATGCCGGTCATGCGCGATACGATTTCGGCCACTTCGTCCGCGCCGACTTCGGTACGGAAGAGTTTGTTTTGTTTTTTGCCGTCGGGATTGCTTTCTGCAGCTTGCAACTGCGCGCCCAATTTCGGCAACTCGCCGTATTCGAGTTCGGACGCGCGGGCAAAGTCGCCTTGGCGTTTGGCCTGCTCGATTTTGACTTTGATGTCGTCCATCTGTTTCTTGATGTCGGCGGTGCTGGAAGACGCGGCTTTTTCGGCTTTCCAGATTTCGTCCAAATCGGCGTATTCTTTTTGCAGACCGTCGATTTCTTCGTCTATCAACTCCAAACGTTTTTTGCTGGCGTCGTCGCTTTCTTTGGCAACGTGCATTTTTTCCATTTTGAGCTGGATGATGCGGCGGTCGAGTTTGTCCATCTGCTCAGGTTTGCTGTCCAACTCCATTTTGATGCGACTGGCAGCTTCGTCAATCAAATCAATCGCTTTGTCGGGCAGGAAGCGGTCGGTAATGTAGCGGTCGCTCAATTCCGCGGCGGCAACAATGGCGGGGTCGGTGATGTCGATGCCGTGGTGGATTTCATAGCGTTCCTGCAAACCGCGCAGGATGGCGATGGTGTCTTCCACGCTGGGTTCGCCGACCAATACTTTTTGGAAGCGGCGTTCGAGTGCCGCGTCTTTTTCGATGTATTGGCGGTATTCGTCCAAGGTGGTCGCGCCGATGCAGTGTAATTCGCCGCGTGCCAAAGCCGGTTTCAGCATATTGCCCGCATCCATCGCGCCGTCGGTTTTGCCCGCACCGACCAAAGTATGGATTTCATCGATGAAAATCAGGGTGTTGCCGTCGTCTTTCGCCAAGTCGTTCAACACGCCTTTCAAGCGTTCTTCAAATTCGCCGCGGTATTTCGCGCCGGCAATCAATGCCGCCAAGTCCAAAACCAGCAGGCGTTTGTTGCGCAGGGATTCAGGCACTTCGCCGTTGACGATGCGTTGTGCCAAGCCTTCGACGATGGCGGTTTTACCCACGCCCGGCTCACCGATCAGCACGGGGTTGTTTTTAGTGCGGCGTTGCAGCACCTGAATGGCGCGGCGGATTTCGTCATCGCGGCCGATAACAGGGTCGAGTTTGCCGTCGCGGGCGCGCTGGGTCAGGTCGAGCGTATATTTTTTCAGCGCATCGCGTTGGTCTTCGGCATTGGCATCGTTCACGTTTTGTCCTCCTCGTACCGCGTCGATCGCGGCATTGATGTTTTGTTCGGTCGCGCCGGCTTCTTTCAGGATTTTGCCGGTCGCATCGTTCTGCTGCACCAAAGCAAGCAGGAAAAGTTCGCTGGCGATATAGGCATCGCCGCGTTTGGTTGCCGCTTTGTCCATCAGGTTCAACACCGCCTGCAATTCGCGACTGGGCAGAATATCGCCGCCCTGACCGGATACTTTCGGCAGGCTGTTTAAATGCTGCTGCAAACGCTGTTTCACCTGCGGCACGTTCACGCCCGCATGAGCCAAGAGCGCGGCGGCTCCGCTGTTTTGGTCATCAAGCAGGGCTTTCAGCACAAAGCCCGCTTCCAGATAGCTGCTGTCCGCAGCCAATGCCAAACTCTGAGCTTCTGCAAGGGCTTGTTGGAATTTGGCGGTTAATTTGTCGAATCTCATAATGACTCCCTGTCGGTTTAGTTTCTCATGGTAGGCTATATAGAGTCGCCTGTGGATAAGTCAATAGTTAAGATAGGTAAACTGTTGATAAGTAGACCGTCTGAAAAAGAAGATGTGCCTTCCAAGCCTTGCCTATTGTTTTCAGACGGCCTACCATCGCGCTTTTTCAGGAGTGCGAAATGCCGTATCAATTTACTTTGCCGTCATCGTCCGGCAGCGATTTCGATTCTGCCGGCCATCTGCCGCTGGTGGTTTATTTCTATCCTAAAGACAGCACGCCCGGCTGTACCACAGAGGGCTTGGATTTCAACCGCCTGCTGCCGGAGTTTCAGGCTTTGGGTTATACGGTGGTGGGCATTTCGCGCGACGGCGTGAAATCGCATCAGAATTTTTGCGCCAAACAGGGCTTCCGATTTGAATTATTGAGCGACAAAGATGAGGCCGTCTGTAAGCAGTTTGACGTTATCAAGTTGAAAAAACTCTACGGCAAGGAATCGCTGGGTATCGAGCGCAGCACGTTCGTGCTGGACGAAAACGGCGAAATTTCCCATGAATGGCGTAAAGTCAAAGTGGCCGGACATGCGCAGGAAGTGCTGGATGCTTTGAAGGCCGTCTGAAAACCATGAGTGATTTGACCGACCGTTTTCTCGACCACCTTTGGCTTCAGGAACGTTTGAGCGCGAATACGCTGGCGGCTTACCGGCGCGATTTGAACAAAATCGCCGTCCGTTTGGCGGGGCAGGACGAAGACTGGCTGTCGGCCGACGGCAGCGGTTTGGCTGCCGCCGTTTACCATCCCGACGAAAAAACGCGTTCGCAGGCGCGGGCATTGTCGGCCTGCAAACGGTTTTACGGCTGGCTGCTGGAAACGGAACAGCTTTCCAACGACCCGACCGAATATCTGACTGCACCCAAGCAGGAACGCACCCTGCCCGCCATCGTGAGCGAAAGTCAAATCGAAATGCTGCTGGCCGCACCCGATACCGACAGCCCGCACGGCCTGCGCGACAAGGCTTTGTTGGAATTGATGTATGCCTCCGGGCTGCGCGTCAGCGAGGCGGTCAAGCTGACGTTGGGTGAAATCGATTTGCAGCGCGGCCTGGTCGTTACCATCGGCAAAGGCGGTAAACAGCGTTTGGTACCGATGGGCGAGGAAGCCTCATATTGGATAGAACGTTATCTGGCGCAGGCCCGTCCCGTTTTGCTGAAAAACGCCCGCTGCGACGAATTGTTCGTCGGACAGAAGCGCAACGGCATCAGCCGCCAGCTGGCATGGATGATTGTTGACAAGTATGCCGAAGCGGCCGGCATCCGCCATCTCAGCCCGCACAGCCTGCGCCATGCCTTTGCCACCCATCTGGTCAATCACGGCGCGGATTTGCGCGTCGTTCAAAGCCTGCTCGGCCATGCCGATATCAGCACCACCCAAATTTACACCCATGTCGCCAACGAACGGCTGAAAAATATCGTCTCCGAGCATCATCCGCGAGGATGAGGCCGTCTGAAAAACGTTTTTCCGACTGTAAATAGGTAAAATGTTTACTTGACGGTAAATAAAGGCATACAATGCCGCTTCCATACTATTCAGTAAACTTTCATGAACATCACCGAACTGCGCCGCGCCAACCTGCGGCAGTGGATAGACGAACGCTGCGGCGGCAGGCAGGCACTCTTCGCCCAAACCGCCGCCGTCAATCCTGGCGAGCTTTCCGCCCTGTTGAAAAACAAATCTTTCGGCGAAAAGAAGGCCCGCAAAATCGAACAGGCCGCCGCGATGCCCGCCATGTGGCTCGATACCGTCCACGCCCCGTCCCAAAATTTACAAGAAGGTAAACACACCATGACAGCCGTTTCCACCATTCCCGAAATCCTGGCCGACATCAAGGCCGGCAAAATGGTCATCATCACCGACGCCGAAGACCGCGAAAACGAAGGCGATTTGGTGATGGCCGCACAATTCGTTACCCCGCAGGCGATTAACTTTATGATTAAACACGCGCGCGGGCTGGTTTGCCTGCCGATGAACGACAAATTGGTGGACCGCCTGCGCCTGCCGCAGATGACGCAGAAAAACGGCGCGCAATACGGCACCAATTTCACCGTTTCCATCGAAGCCGCGCAAGGCATCAGCACGGGTATTTCCGCCGCCGACCGCGCGCATACCATTCAGACGGCCGTTTCGCCCGAAGTGCGGCCGGAAGACATCGTCCAGCCCGGACATATTTTCCCGTTGCGCTCGCAAAAGGGCGGCGTGCTGGTGCGTGCCGGACATACTGAGGCAGCGGTGGATTTGGCACAGATGAGCGGCCTGATGCCCGCCGGCGTGATTTGCGAGATTCTGAACGACGACGGCACGATGGCGCGTATGCCCGAACTGATGAAGTTTGCCGAAGAACACGGCATCAAAATCGGCACGATTGCCGACTTAATCGAATACCGCAGCCGCACGGAAAGCCTGTTGGAGGAGATGGGCGATACGCTGGTTCATACGCCTTGGGGCGAGTTCCGCCAGCACGTTTATGTGGACAAGCTGTCGGGCGAAACCCATCTGGCATTGGTGAAAGGCGAAATTTCCGCCGACAGGGAAACGCTGGTGCGCGTGCATGAGCCGTTCAGCGCGATGGACTTCCTGCAAATCGACCCCAACCATTCTTGGCCACTGCCCACGGCACTGTCGCACCTCAGCCAGGCCGAAAGCGGGGTGGCCATCCTGCTGCACCGCACGGAGGACGGTTCCGCGCTGCTGGAGCGCACCCTGCCGAAAAACAGTTTCCAAGTGAAGAAATGGGACAGGAAAACCTACGGCATCGGTGCGCAGATTCTGGCCGGCCTGGGCGTGCAGAAAATGCGCGTGATGGGCAAGCCTTCCTCGATGAACGGTTTGAACGGTTTCGGGCTGCAGGTAACGGGCTTTGATGAGGCGGAATAGGGCAGGGATTTCAGGACGGCCCGGATCATGTTTTCAGGCCGTCTGAAAAAATGGCGTTTGCCTGAATGCGACAAACCCGACCATGATGCCGTTGATGCGGCAGTCGGTCGGGTTTGATATTTTTTTGCGGCGGTTCAATACAGGCACTTTTGCAGCCAAATCCGCTGCTGGGCGGGTGTCAGCGAATGATAAAACTTATGCTGAACGGACAATTCGTCCACCGCGAATTGCAGGCCGTAGCCGTACCGCTCGCTGACATAACGCTGAGCCTGCCTTTCGTCGAAGTGCGGATTGGACAATACGCGCAGCAGGTTGTCCCGAAGCGGGCGTTCGCTTCCCCTGTTCTGCAGGTTCAGCTTTTCAACAGCCTGCTTGTATTCGCCGCGCAGGCCGCGCAAGGATTCGTATTGATCGCGGCTTAGGTTCAGTTGGCGGATGTCGCAGTTCGGATGAAAATCCTGAATGGTCAGGGCCGAAGCGGGGAAGGACAGGCAGCTTAAGGGTGCGCTGACGGCAAAAATACTCAAGATTCGGCGTTCGGATGGAGTAAGCACGGTATGACCTTCTTATCTTCTGTTCGGGCTTCGAAAATTAAGGCGGAAATATACGGGGACGACGTGTCAAACACGGTATAATAGCCGTAAACTTGGGTAAAACAAATAACGATTGATTAAATATTATGCGCTCTGCCGGTTTTAACGGCTTGCCGCGCCGTTTTTTGTTGTGAAAATACAATTTCAAAAAATTTTATGCTGAATGAAAATACAGGCGGCCGTTGATACGCAGCGGCCCGTCAGGCAAAAAGAACGAACCGGTTGTGCGCCATTTCAGGAAAAGGAAGCCGCTATGCAGAAATTCCGTATTGCCCCCAGCATTTTATCTGCCGATTTTGCCAGATTGAGCGAGGAAGTCGGCAGCGTTGTCCAGGCCGGGGCGGATTTGATTCATTTCGATGTGATGGACAATCATTATGTGCCCAATCTGACTTTCGGCCCCATGGTGTGCGCCGCGCTGAAACCTTATGCTTCGGTACCGGTAGACGTTCACCTGATGGTGGAGCCGGTGGACGATTTAATTGTTGCCTTTGCCAAAGCGGGGGCGGACATCATTACCTTCCATCCCGAAGCCAGCCGCCATGTGGACCGCAGTTTGAGCCTGATTCGCGAACACGGCTGTCAGGCCGGATTGGTGCTGAATCCGGCGACTTCGGTATCGGTTTTGGAAAACGTGCTCGACCGTTTGGACATGGTGCTGCTGATGTCGGTCAATCCGGGGTTCGGCGGTCAGGGCTTTATTCCGCATACTTTGGAGAAAATCCGCCGTACCCGCGCTTTATTGGACGAATATCAGGCGGTTGCGGGCAGGCGGATTGCTTTGGAAGTGGACGGCGGCATCAAAGTCGGCAATATTGCCGAAGTGGCGGCTGCCGGAGCGGATACCTTCGTGGCGGGATCGGCGATTTTCGGGCAGCCCGATTACAAAGCGGTTATCGGGCAGATGCGTGCCGAATTGACCAAATCTGCCGGCTAAGGAATTGAGGCCGTCTGAAAGCCGCCGTACGACGCAAAAACAGGTTTTCAGACGGCCTCCTATATCAAACAGCAAACAGAAGGCAAACAAATGAAATCTCTTGGCGAATGGCTTTCCCATCTGGAAACGGCACACAGCAACGGCGTAATCGACATGGGTTTGGAACGCGTCGGCGAAGTGCGCCGGCGGATGGCATTGCAGCCGGAATGCCCCGTCATCGTAGTGGGCGGCACCAACGGCAAAGGTTCGGTCTGCGCCTTCCTGACCCATATCTACAAAGAGGCCGGTTTCAAAACCGGCACGCTGACCAGCCCGCACCTTTTGCGCTACAACGAACGGATTGCCGTAAACGGCAGGCCTGTGCCGGACGAAGCCATAACCGCCTCATTTGAGCGCATCGAAGCGGCGCGCGGCGATATTTCGCTGACTTATTTCGAGTTCAATACCTTGGCCGCAGTGGATATTTTCCTGCGCGAACGTGTGGACGTGATGATATTGGAAGTCGGCCTCGGCGGGCGTTTGGATGCGGTAAACGTATTTGACGGCGACGTCGCGGCGGTAACCAGCATTGATTTGGATCATCAGGCGTTTTTGGGCGATACGGTCGAACAGGTCGGTTTTGAAAAAGCCGGGATTTTTCGCGAGGGCAAACCGGCCGTCTGCGGGCAAAATCCGCCGCCGCAGTCGTTGGCCGCACATGCCGCCGACATCGGCGCGCAGCTGCTGTTGGCCAAACGCGATTTCAGTTTCGGCAAATTGGAAAACCAACAATGGTCGTTCCGTTTCCATCCCGAACATGGCACGCTTTTTTCAGACGGCCTCAAACGCAACCGCAACGCCCTGCCCATGCCGGCCTTGCGCGGCGGCTATCAATTGGGCAATGCCTCAGTCGCCCTGGCCGTTGTCGAATGCCTAGGCGACCGCCTGCCGATTGACGTGGGGGCAATCAAACGCGGCCTGCTGTCGGCGGAAAACCCCGGCCGCTTCCAAGTGCTGCCCGGACGGCCGCTGACCGTTTGGGATGTCGGCCACAACCCGCATGCCGCCCGCGCCATGCGTCAAAGCCTCATCGGCCTGCCTTTCGCGCAAAAACGGACGGCCGTATTCAGCATGTTGGCCGACAAAGACATAGACGGCGTATTGGAAATCGTGAAAGACCAGTTCGACGTTTGGTATGCCGCCCCGCTCCATCTGCCGCGGGGCATGGATGCGGCCGCACTGCAGGCCAAACTGGAAGCGCACGGAATCGCCAATATCCGAATGTTCGGCGACATTGCCTCCGCGTATCACGCCGCTTTTGCCGACAGTACGGAAAATGATAGAATTGTGGCCTTCGGTTCCTTCCATACCGTAGCGGAAGTGATGGAACATCAAGACAAACCCACCGGACACCACGCCGCCGGGTAAGACAGACAAGGTTCAAAATGGCAGACAAACGATTGGATTCGATGAACGAATACGAGCAATTAAAACGGAAAAACCGCCGCCGCCTGGTAGGGGCTTCGGCCATGGTACTGGTGGCGGGCATCGTATTTGGCGTCGCGGTAAACGGCGGCGGCGAGGGCGGCAATGCCGCCCAGAACATCAGCATCAATAAAGACGGCGGGCAGCCCGAAATATTGACCCCCAAGCCAATCGAGCCTGCGGGCGGCAAAATCAGACAAGACGAATTGGAAAATCCGCTGCTTGCCGGCGGCAGTTCGGCTCAGGATGAAGCCGCCAACGACACCTTCGAGATGCCGTCTGAAAAGGCCAAGGAAGTGCCGCCCGTATATGAATTGAAGGAAGGCCAGGAAACAGTAGAAGCGCAAGGCGACGACGGCAACGTGCACACCGTGGTAAAAAAAGCCGAACCCAACAATGATTACGACCGGCAGCCGCTTCCCGCCATAACCATCAACAACAGCAACAAACAGGCAGCGGAAAAAGCCGAGCGCAAAGCAGCACAAAAAGCAGCCGAGGCCAAACGCCAGGCTGAAGAAAAAGCCAGGGAAATAGCGGAACGGAAAGCCGAAGCCGATCGTTTGGCGGCAGAAGAGGAAGCGGCCGAACGCGCCAAACGGGAAGAAGAAGCCCGCTTGGCCAAACAAAAACAGGAAGCCGAGGAAAAACGCCTCGCCGAAAGACAGGCTAAAGAACAAAAAAGGCTGGAAGCGAAACAGCGCGCGGAAGAAAAGCGTTTGAAAGAAGAACGCCTGGCTCAATTAAAACAACAGCGTGAAGAACGCAAGCAGGCCGAAATGAAAAAGGCTGAGGAAGAAAAACGCTTGGCCGAGCAGAAAAAACGTTTGGAAGAGCGTAAACAGGCTGAAATGAAAAAGGCTGAGGAAGAGAAGCGTCTGGCCGAACAGAAAAAGCGTTTGGAAGAGCGCAAACAGGCCGAAGCGAAAAAGGCCGAAGAAGAGAAGCGCCTGGCCGAACAGAAAAAACGCGACGACGCGAAAAAAGCCGCCGACGAAAAACGCTTGGCCGAGCAGAAAAAACGTTTGGAAGAGCGCAAACAGGCTGAAATGAAAAAGGCTGAGGAAGAAAAACGTCTGGCCGAACAGAAAAAGCGTTTGGAAGAGCGTAAACAGGCTGAAATGAAAAAGGCTGAGGAAGAAAAACGCCTGGCCGAACAGAAAAAACGCGACGACGCGAAAAAAGTCGCCGAGGAAAAACGCTTGGCCGAGCAGAAAAAACGTTTGGAAGAACGCAAACAGACCGAAGCGAAAATAGTGGATGAAGAAAAACGTCTGGCCGAACGCAAGAAACGGCTGGAAGAACTCAAACAGGCCGAAGCAAAAGTAGCGGAAGAAGAAAAACGTTTGGCCGAGCGGAAAAAACGTTTGGAAGAGCGCAAACAGGCCGAAGCGAAAAAGGCCGAAGAAGATAAGCGTTTGGCCGAACAGAAAAAACGCGACGACGCGAAAAAAACCGCCGGCAACAAAGCCCAGCAGGCATTGGAAAACAAAGCCAAGCCCGCCAAGGCTGATCCGAAGGAAATATTGAATAACCAGAAAGGCCGGCGTGCGATGATACAGGCAGGTGCTTATAATTCGCAGGCGCAGGCCAAAAAAGTCCAGCAACGCTTGGCGGATGCCGGATACAGTGCCTCCATCAACGAAGTAGACACAGCCAAAGGCAAGGTCTACCGCGTACGCACCGGTAGCTTCAGCAGCCAGGAAGCGGCACAGAATGCTTTGGCGAAAATCCGCCTGCAAGGTGTCGACGGCGTGGTGATTTTGGGTAAATAGCCCGAAAAGGCCGTCTGAAAAGTGCTGCATACGGTATTTTCAGACGGCCTGACGTATTTTGCCCGAAGCAGGATTTTTCAGACGGCCACCATAATGGCTCCGCCCCTTGATAACGAAATGACCTTATTCGATATATTTGCTTTATGTGCCATCGGCCTCTCTGTGATACTTGCCATGATGCGCGGCCTGGTTGGAGAAGTGTTGTCTTTGGTCAGCTGGGTGCTGAGTCTGATTGCGGCCAAAATGGCGGCCCAGCCTTTGGCCGAGACGGTTTTCAGCTTTATCCGGCCGTCTGTTTTGGCTGCCGTGGCGGGCTTTATTGCGGGGTTTGCCGCCGCTTTGCTGCTGCTGTTTTTTTTACGCTCCCTGCTGACCGGTGTAATCAAGGCAATCGGTTTGGGGGGCGTGAACCGTTTTCTCGGCGCGGTGTTCGGCCTGCTGCGCGGTTTTGCCGTGGTCACGCTGGCCGTTTTGGTTTGCGCTTTTACCGATTTGCCAAAGAGCGATGAATGGCAGAATGCCTACAGTTCGCCATTTTTCGAAGGAGCGGCTTCTGTGGCCGTGCCGTACTTGCCGGAATATCTGGCGAAAAAAGTCAGCTATCCGTCGTTTTAACTGTTGGGGAGAATTCAATGTGTGGTGTTTTCGGCCTTGTGGCACACGAACCGGTAAACCAGTTGCTGTATGACGGTCTGCAAATGTTGCAGCACAGGGGGCAGGATGCGGCCGGTATTGCCACGTTGGAAGGTTCCACTTTCCATATGCACAAAGGAAAGGGCATGGTGCGCGAAGTGTTCCGCACCCGGAATATGCGCGATTTGACCGGTTCTGTCGGCATCGGCCATGTCCGCTATCCGACGGCGGGCAATGCGGGCAGCACGGCCGAGGCGCAGCCGTTTTATGTCAGCTCCCCGTTCGGCATCGTGCTGGCGCACAACGGCAATCTGACCAATACCGACGAGCTGTACCAAAGCGTGTGCAACAAACACCTGCGCCATGTGAATACCGGTTCCGATTCCGAAGTGCTGCTGAACGTTTTGGCGCATGAACTGCATCGCGAGGTTGCCGCTTCAGACGGCCATAAGTTGGAACTCGACCATATTTTCAACGCCGTCGGCGAACTGCACCGCCGGGTGCGCGGCGCGTACGGCGTGGTGGCCTTGATTGCGGGCTACGGCCTGTTGGCCTTCCGCGACCCGTACGGCATCCGTCCGCTGGTGTTGGGCAAACAAACCAACGATAAAGGCGAAACCGATTGGGGTGTGGCCTCCGAATCCGTCGTTTTCAACAGCCTGGCTTTCGAATTGGAGCGCGACATCGCGCCGGGCGAGGCCGTATTCATCACCCTTGACGGCAAACTGTACAGCCGCCAATGCGCCCGTCAAAGCAAACTTGCGCCCTGCCTGTTCGAATATGTTTATTTTGCCCGCCCGGATTCCGTCATCGACGGCGTGTCCGTTTATCAGGCACGCGTCAATATGGGGGTTAAACTGGCAGAAAAAGTCAAAAGGGAGTTGGACTTGGGCCAAATCGACGTCGTGATGCCGATTCCCGATACCAGCCGCCCCAGCGCGATGGAGCTGGCCGCATATTTGGGCAAACCGTATCGCGAAGGGTTCATCAAAAACCGCTACATCGGCCGTACCTTCATCATGCCCGGACAGGCGACGCGTAAAAAATCCGTGCGGCAGAAGCTGAATCCGATGGACAGCGAGTTTAAAGGCAAAAACATCCTGCTGGTGGATGATTCCATCGTACGCGGAACCACCAGCCGGGAAATTGTCGAAATGGCAAAAGCCTCCGGCGCGGAAAAAGTGTTTTTTGCCTCCGCCGCGCCGGAAGTGCGCTACCCGAATGTTTACGGCATCGATATGCCGACCCGGGAAGAGCTGATTGCCAACGGACGCACGGCGGCCGAAGTTGCGGCGGAAATCAGTGCCGACGGCTGCGTGTTTCAGAATTTGGACGAATTGAAAGCCGTTATCCGCGAGATGAATCCGAAAATCGAGGCTTTCGACGATTCCTGCTTCAGCGGCCTCTATCTGACCGGCGACATCGATGAGAACTATCTGCAACGCCTGTCGGCCAGCAAATCGTCGGGCGCGGCAGCCTTTGTGCAGCCCGGCCTGATTGACCACAGTGTGCGGGTGGAAAACGGCAACGAAGAATAGGCCGTCTGAAAACCCCCGCAGTTTAAATTTCCATTTTTATTTTTATTTTTTATCTGTTTGAATTGAAAGCATAATGATGAAACAAACCCTACGCTTCACCGCCCTATTGTCTGCATTGGCTCTGACTGCTTGTCAGCCGGAAAACAGTACCAAGCCTGCCGCGTCCGATGCCCAACCCGTTGCTTCTTCAGCTGTTTCCGCTTCTTCGGTAGATCCAGAAGCCGCTGCCGCAAGCGGGACTCATGCGCCCGTTCCCGCAGCAGGCAACAACAACGAAGATCCGGCGTTTAAAGCCGATGCCTTGGTGTTGTTGAAAGCAATTGAAGAAATCGGCGTACAGAGTTCCACTTATCTGGATTCCGACGAAATGAGGCAGAAGGTTGCTGAATTCGGCAAGTCCAAAGATGAGGCGCAGAAAAACAAACTGGCCGTCGAAATTTACCAAAGCAATATCAATCTGTACCGTGATGCGGTCGAAAAATTGAAAACCTTGCAGGTGAAAAATCAGGATGTAGTCGGACTGCGCGATTTGTGGATTAAAAAATTCGAGACCGACATCGAATTGTTCAATATCCAAATCAAAGAGCAGGGCAAAGGTCTGACAGACGCGCAGATTCAGGAGAAATACAAAGACATTTACCGCCAAAACCGTGATTTGGCGCAGGATGCGGCCGAGCAGAATATGGCACTCTACAAACGCTCCCGTTAAGCCGTTCGATTAAAACAGGCCGTCTGAAAATGCCGCTGCGATAGCGGGTGTTTTCAGACGGCCTGTTTCTATATGCGGATGCTGTTTTGTTTATGGCGTGCGTTTCGGATCGTTTGGACGCAGTTGTACCGATAGTTTGTCCAAAATGCCGTTGATGAATTTGTGGCTGTCGGTGCCGCCGAAGGTTTTGGTGACTTCGATGGCTTCGTTGATGATGACCGGATACGGTGTTTCGGGCATCGCACTCAGTTCGTGGCAGGCCATCAGCAGGATGCCGCGCTCAATCGGGTTAATGTCTTTTTCATCGCGGTCGAGCAGGGGGCGGATGATTTGCATGTATTCCGCGCTATTGCCGTGCGCGCCGAAAAACAGGGCGGTGAACAAATCGGCGTCTGCACGTTTGAAGTCGGCGGCTTCGCGGATGTTTTTCGCCACTTCGGGTGCGGAGGCGTGGTTCAAGGCTGCCTGATAGAGGGCTTGGACGGTGAATTCGCGGGCGCGGCGGCGGGGGCTGGTTTTCATATCGGGTTCCTTTCAGACGGCCTCAGTCTTCTTGTTCGCCGAGGAAGAAGTTGATCAAATTGCCGCATTCCACGGCCACGACTGCGGCATCCTGCGCTTTTTCAACGATGCGGGCATGTGCCTGTTCGTCGTTTTCGGTGGTCAGGATGGCATTGGCGACGGGGATGCTGTAATCCAGGGTCATGCGGGTGATGCCGGCGGCCGATTCGTTTGAGACCAATTCGAAATGATAGGTTTCGCCGCGGATAACGCAACCGATGGCAATCAGTGCGTCAAAGCGTTGCGTGCCGGCCATCGATTGCAGCACCAGCGGTACTTCCAATGCGCCGGGTACGGTGGTTACGGTGATGTTGTCGTCCTTCACGCCCAGTTCGTGCAGCTTTTCTACGGCGGCTTTGAGCATGGCCGAGCCTACTTCGTTGGTAAAGCGTGCTTGGACGATGCCGATACGCAGATGTTCGCCGTTCAGGTTTGGTTCTATGATGTTCATGATGATTTCCTTTCGGGTTGATACCCCCGGCCGAATACAGCGGGGCGGATGTTCCGTTTGACGCGCTGCGGCGTGCGTTCAAATACGTTCAGACGGCCCGAGGCCGTCTGAAAAAACGGTTTTATTCTTTCGGCTGCCAGTCGCTGACGGCTTGAAATCCTTCTTCCGTCCACTCCCACGCGCCTGCCTTTTCCTGAAGCAACGGCAGGATGTCGGGATTGGATGCGGTGATTTCTCCGATGCCGCACACGGTGAAGTTGTCGGGATTGTCGGTGTAGCCGTCGCTTTCGTCGCCGCTGAAAAAACGCCAGCCGCTGTCGTTGTCGAAAACCGGCTCTTCGCGGTACATAAAGCCAACGGGGTGGCCGGAAACGCTGATTTCTTTGGTGGCGACGCAGAGATCGAGTGCGGCGGAAAGGGCTTGGGCAAACTTATTCATCGGTTTTCAGACGGCCTGTGGGATAAGGGCGTGATTCTACACGAAAGGCAGGCCGGATAGGGAGATTCGGCGGCTCAATGCGCCTTTGTTTTCAGCGAACCCAAGTAAATCGCCAGCAAGGTCAGCGCGGCACCGCCCCATTGTACGGCGTTAATCGGTTTGTCCAGCCAGAAATAATCGATTAGCAAGGCGGCAACGGGTTCGCTCAGCAGCAGAAGGCCGGTCAGCGACAACGACAACAGCGGGATGGCGTAGGCAATCAACCCCCAGGCGAAACACTGCATAACCGCGCCGTAAACCAAAACCAGCCCGATGTCGCGCGCCGTTGCGGGATACAGCCGGCTCCAGTCGAAAACCAAAGTTGGCACCAGCAACGCCAACACGCCGCCGATGCTGACCAGCAGCATCATGGGAAACAGCGCGGTCGGTTCGGCTTGATGCGTTTTGCGGATAAACGTCATCGACAATGCCAGCATCCCGCCCGAAATAATGCCGCTGACAAAACCCCAAACCGCATTGCCGTTATGGCCGAACTCGGGGAATGCAATCATCGCCACGCCGCCGACAGCCATAATCAGGCTGAAGATTTGCAGCTTGTTCAGCCTCTCGTCAAACAGGAAAAAGCCGATGGCGGCAAGGAAAAAAATCTGCAAACTGTTGAGCAGGGTAGAAATGCCCGGGCCGACGCTGTAAATGCTTTCGTGCCACAAAGCCAAATCGATGCCGAGTGCGGCACCCGAGAGCAGGGCATAGGCAAGGGCTGTTTTGCTGCGCGGCAGTTTCTGGCCGAAACGCCGTGCCAGAAACCAAAAGACCAAGCCGGAAATCAGCAGCCGCCACCACGCGATGGCATAAGCACCGACGGGGACGAATTTGACAATCAGGCTGCCGAGGCCGAAGACGACGCAGCCGACCATCAGCAAAGGGGCGGCATAATGATTGGATGGTGCGGACATGGTATTTTTCTTAGAAATATCGGAGCGGGTGCGGACGGGCATTCTAGCCGAAGCACTGGAGGCAGACAAACCGTCCTTATTTCAGCAGCTTTAAAACGCGGCGAAGCCAAACAAGGCAGGCAAAACCATATCGTGCATGAGCGAAATACGGTAGGCCGTCTGAAAATATTGCGGCAACTGTTTTTCAGACGGTCTCTATCAAGATAGGGGTACATTTGATGCAGGAAGAACGATGCCTGCATCAAAATTGATATGGGATTTTGGCAAAAGCATACTGTTTTGCTTAAGACGGCATTGATAAAAGACGGATTGATTTTTCCGTCATCTCTCCAAAAACACAGCTTCTTTACATTGATTTTTTAAGCTGGATTCCGATTATCCGCATGCTTTTGCCGCCGCCTTAATCCGCAGAATTTCCTTCACAAACGCCGCCAGTTTGGCCGCAAAATCCGCATCGTCGAGCCGCCCGACCAAGGCAAACGTTTCCTCTTTGCCGTCGTCGTCCGCCGTCAGCGTTTCGCCGCCGAAATGGCGGAAAAATAATTCCTTGCCGCCACGGATTTTACCTCGGTGCAGCACCCAAACGCTGCCGTCGCCATCCTCCGCGAATACGCCGGAAACGGCGCGGTTCAAGCCTTCGGTAGGAAAATTGATTTCCGCCGCAATCGACACCTTTTTGCTGGCCGCAGGTTGGCCGATACCGAAGCCGTTCCAGCATTTTTTGCCCTGCGGCTGCATGGCGTACCACAAATCCAGTTCGGGCGAATAAGCCACTTCGGCTTCAAAACCGCCGCCCGCGCCCGATACGGTGCAGGCTGCTTTTTGCGGCAGCGCGGCCAGCAGGGTTTCGGCAAACAAGGCTTGTGCGGTAGCGAGTTTTTTAGGGGTGGTGATGACGGCAGGCATGGGGTTTCCTTTCAACAATAAAACGGAATGATAACGCGAAATGGATAAGGCCGTCTGAAAACCATGTTTGATTTGAGTGCGTGGCACAAGGGCATGATTCGTCATACAATCATCATATTAAGTTTTGCAAACCGTTCAACACCGATTACGGAGGGAGTGAAACCATGAGCCAACTGCAACAAAACCGCCTGCCGGAACATTTTTATGATGAACCGTTCGCCCTTTGCTTCTCTGGACAGGGCTTTGATTGGATAAGCAGCCTGCGCGAGGCTTTGGCCGAAGGGGCGCGGGACAGGGCAAACGAAGTGGCCGCCGCTGCCGCCCGAATCTTGAAGCCTGTGGTGGGGCAGATTGCGGCAGCCCGACCGCAGGGTTTCGAGCCGATAAAATGGGTGGAAAACGGCGCGGACGGCATCGATTTGGTGCGTGCCGCCGTGAGCGTGCCCGGCATTTTCCTTTCGCAAATCGCCAATCTGCACACGCTGGAGGCGCGCGGCTTGGACAGCGGCAAGGCAGCAGGCGTGATCGGGCATTCTCAGGGCATACTCGGACGTTATCTGATGCGCGAGCCGCAGCACGCCGCCGAACTGCTGGCCTTGGCCGAATTGATTGGCGCGGCGGCCACGCTGCAAGGGCGCGCAACGGGCATGTATTTGCACGACGGCCTGCATCCGATGGTGATGGTGCAGGGTGTGAGCCGCGGGCAGATTGCCGCCGTGATTGACGAACTGTTCCCCGCAGGTTCGGCCGACCGCCCGTGTATCGGCTTGCAGAACAGCGCAGACGGTTTTGTCGTCAGCGGCAAGTCCGAATCGGTGGCGCGCGTGTGCGGCGTGTTGTCGGACACGGTGAAAGACGCCAACGGCCAAACGCCCGAAAACCTGCTGTGGCGGCTGGACGTGGAAGTCGGCTTCCACCACCCCGCCATGCTGCCCGCCGTGGCGCAAACAGCCGAATGGGCGGCCGCCTGCGGTTTGGATGCGGAACAGGTGCGCGGCATCGCGCAAAATGTGTTGGTCAATCCCGTGGACTGGGTGGCCGAATGCCGCAGCATAGTCGCGCTGGGCGTGCGGCGGATTTTGGAAATCGGCCCCTCCGGCGGCGTGGCCATGCTGACACAGGCGGTGCTGGACGGGAAAGGAATTGAAGTGCTGGATGTTTCCGGCGCGGAAGGCAAGGCGGCGTTGTTTGGCGGATAACGGCGGTCTCTGATTTTTGAAACTGCGGCTGCCGTGAAGTTAAGAAAAGGCTACCTGAAAATATTCGGCTTTGTTGAGGCGGATATTTTTCAGGTAGCCTTTATCGATAGGATATTTGAATGGCAGCTTGCTGAAAACGAAACTTCAACGGAGTTGAAAAGCAGCCTGCACATTGGTTTGTTTTAGGTGGGCGGACGGTTTGGGAACTGATGAATAGACCGTATTTGTATTTGAGGCCGTCTGAAAAGTGGTAGCTTCAACGAAAGTAAATTTGAAAACGGCAAACGGTCAATCAAGCAACCGCGTGCGTGCGTACCGCACACGCGGTTGTTTAGGTATGCAGGCTACGGCTTGCTAAATTATTTCTTTGATTTTTTACTTAATCCGTAAAAAACAAACCAAAATTTCTTTCCAATATCAAATAATAAAAACAGAGAGATGGAAAGAATAATTAAACTAATTTTTAGAATAAAAATACTTTCCTGCATCTCAAGAAATGGGTTAATGAATGTTAGACATATCAAACCAAAGAAACTAAAAGTATTCCAGAATATTGATTTAATTAAAGTATAAAATTGTCCAGTTTTTTGCATTTTAGTAAGGAAGTCATGATTCACTAATGAAGCAAACAATGCAAGAACAGCTAGCAATAAGCTAAATAAAGATACAGATAAATTATGTATCGAACCATATAAATCAGAAATTGATTTATTATCTAGCTTCATAATAACATTACTTCTAGAGAGAAATGTCCATAATCCTATTGATATGATGAAAATAGCAAGTAGAATTGTTTTATTTTTCATTATTATATCTCTATTGCTTCTTTAATCTGATCATACATTTTCTTTTTTCCTGTAGAAATTGATTGTAACATTTGACTTGTTTCTGGACGACGCGTTTTTTTCTTTTTTATTTCAACAGAGATTTTAGTTTTTATCTGATCTTTTAAAATATCAATAGGCATCTCTATCTCATTTAGCTTTACTTTTAATCTTTTAGTTGTTTCTGATTGTTTAATCAATGTGCTTATCTCTTCCTTTATCCATTTAGATAACCCCTTTTTTCGAGCATGTATTGATATTTTCCCATCAAATTTAGTTGCATTGCTATCATTCATCAGTTCCAATGCTGATTTTGTAAAATCATCTTCTGCAATATAGTCTTCTGTACGTGGCTTTGCAATAGTGTATTCCAAATAACGAACTTCCCCATTCATTACCCTATGCATAGCATCTTGGCGAATAATTTCTAAAATTTCTACTTCATCCGCATGAGTGATTAGTTTTTGTAATAATTTACCAAGAGTGTTAACTGTCCCAGCTTCTATTGCATATTGAAATGAGATAAGTTCTCGCCCACTAATTTCTTTACTAATAATAAAATGACTTTTTTCTAAAAATCCTTCGTTCGCTTTTAATTCAATATCTCGTTCAGTGTTTTGTTCTGCTGAACCAACAGGTGGGACATCTTCTCTTAACCGTGTTAAAGATCCTCCAATTTCGTTATCGGATAAACTACAAATATTTCTTAACTGAAAACGATTTTCTCCTAATTCAATTGGCTTAGATAATTCAATATTTTTTTGGATAAATTCTTCCTGAAAAAAATCAAATGTGCTGATTATTTTATCTTGTACTGAATTTTTTGCTTGTAATGTAAAAAAATATACTGTGTATTTTTTCATATTTAGTTTTGACATTTTATAATTCTCCTAGAAATAATTACTTGTTGCAGCAGATTACAAAACCACCTTCAAATATTTCCCCGTATAACTTCCCTTAACCTTCGCCACCTGCTCAGGACTACCGCAAGCAATAATCATACCACCTCCATCTCCTCCTTCCGGCCCTAAGTCTACAATCCAATCCGCGGTTTTAATCACGTCCAGATTATGCTCGATAATCACAATCGAGTTGCCTTTGCCTTTCAGACGGCCTATGACTTCCAGTAACAGGGCGATGTCGGCGAAGTGCAGGCCGGTGGTGGGTTCGTCGAGGATGTAGAGCGTTCTGCCGGTGTCGCGTTTGGAGAGTTCCAAGGCGAGTTTGACGCGTTGGGCTTCGCCGCCGGAGAGGGTGGTGGCGGACTGGCCGAGGCGGATGTAGCCTAGGCCGACATCCATCAGGGTTTGCAGTTTGCGCGATACGGTGGGGACGGCGTCGAAGAATTCGCGGGCTTCTTCGACGGTCATGTCGAGGACTTGGCTGATGTTTTTGCCTTTGTATTGGATTTCGAGGGTTTCGCGGTTGTAGCGTTTGCCGTGGCAGACTTCGCAGGGGACGTACACGTCGGGCAGGAAGTGCATTTCGACTTTAATCACGCCGTCGCCTTGGCAGGCTTCGCAGCGGCCGCCTTTGACGTTGAAGGAGAATCTGCCGACGTTGTAGCCGCGTTCGCGCGAGAGGGGCACGCCGGCGAAGAGTTCGCGGATAGGGGTGAACAGGCCGGTGTAGGTGGCGGGGTTGGAGCGCGGGGTGCGGCCGATGGGGGACTGGTCGACGTTGATGACTTTGTCGAGGTGTTCGAGACCGTGGATGTCGTCGTATGGGGCGGGTTCTTCTTGGGCGCGGTTGAGTTCGCGGGCGGTGATTTTGGCGAGGGTGTCGTTAATTAGAGTGGATTTGCCGCTGCCGGATACGCCGGTGATGCAGGTAATCAAACCGAGCGGCAGTTCGAGGGTAACGTTTTTGAGGTTGTTGCCGCGCGCGCCTTTGAGGACGAGCATTCGGTCGGGATTGACGGGCGTGCGTTCAGACGGCACGGCAATGGATTTTTTACCGCTGAGGTATTGTCCGGTAACGGATTTTTCGCATTTGGCGACGTTTTCGGGCGTGTCGGCAATCAGTACGTTGCCGCCGTGTTCGCCTGCGCCCGGGCCCATATCGACGACGAAATCGGCTTCGCGGATGGCGTCTTCGTCGTGTTCGACCACAATCACGCTGTTACCCAAATCGCGCAGGCGTTTGAGGGTGGCGAGCAGGCGGTCGTTGTCGCGCTGGTGCAGGCCGATGGAGGGTTCGTCCAAAACGTACATCACGCCGGTCAGGCCGCTGCCGATTTGGCTGGCAAGGCGGATACGCTGGGCTTCACCGCCAGAGAGGGTTTCGGCGGAGCGGCTTAAATTCAGGTAATCCAGCCCGACGTTAATCAGGAAGCCGAGCCGCTCGGTGATTTCTTTGAGGATTTTTTCGGCGATTTGTTTTTTGTTGCCGTCCAAATCCAGCGTTTCAAAGAATTGGTGGGTTTTGGTCAGCGGCCAGGCGGAGACTTCGTGCAACGGTTCGCCGCTGACGTAAACGTAGCGGGCTTCTTTGCGCAAACGTGCGCCGCCGCAGCTCGGGCAGGCGCGGTGGTTTTGGTATTCGCGCAGTTTTTCGCGCACGGTTTCGCTGTCGGTTTCGCGGTAGCGGCGTTCGAGATTGGGGATGATGCCTTCGAAGGCGTGGCTGCGGTTGAAGGTGGTGCCGCGTTCGGACAGGTAAGTGAAATCAATAACTTCTTTGCCCGAACCGTGCAGTACGACTTTTTTCACTTTTTCAGGTAGCGTTTCCCAAGCAGCCTGCACATCGAAACCGTAATGCCGCGCCAGCGACTGAATCATTTGGAAATAGAACTGGTTGCGCTTGTCCCAGCCGTCAATTGCGCCCGTTGCCAACGATAATTCAGGATGGGCGACCACTTTTTCGGGGTCGAAGAAATTGGTGTTGCCCAAGCCGTCGCAAGTCGGGCAGGAACCCATCGGATTGTTGAACGAAAAAAGGCGCGGCTCTAATTCGGGCAGGCTGTACGAACACACGGGGCAGGCGAAACGCGCGGAGAACCAATGTTCTTCGCCGCTTTCCATTTTCATTGCCAGCGCGCGCTCGTTGCCGTGGCGCAGCGCGGTTTCAAAACTTTCTGCCAGCCGCTGCTTGATGTCCGCCTTCACTTTTACACGGTCGATGACCACGTCGATATTGTGCTTGATGTTTTTTTCCAGCTTCGGCACTTCGTCCAACTGATAGACCTCGCCGTCCACGCGCACGCGCGCAAAACCCTGCGCCTGCAAGTCGGCAAAGAAATCGACAAATTCGCCCTTACGCTCGCGCACCGCCGGCGCCAGAATCATCACGCGCGTGTCTTCCGGCAGCTTCAACACGGCATCGACCATCTGCGATACGGTCTGGCTCGACAGCGGCAGCTTGTGTTCGGGGCAATACGGCGTGCCGACGCGGGCGTACAAAAGACGCAGGTAATCATGAATTTCCGTAACCGTGCCGACGGTGGAACGCGGGTTGTGGCTGGTGGATTTCTGCTCGATGGAAATCGCGGGCGACAGGCCTTCAATTAAATCGACATCGGGTTTGTCCATCATCTGCAAAAACTGCCGCGCATAGGCGGACAGGCTCTCGACATAACGCCGCTGCCCTTCGGCATACAGCGTGTCAAACGCCAGCGACGACTTGCCGCTGCCCGACAGCCCCGTGACCACCACCAGCTTGTGGCGCGGAATGTCCAAATCGACGTTTTTCAAATTATGCGTGCGCGCGCCGCGGATGCGGATGGTGTCGTTGTCGCGGGCTTCTGAGTGGGGAGTTTTGCTGTCGTTTTGATGATGGTGGTTGCACATGGTTTTTTGAGGCCGTCTGAAAAATTAGGAAACCCGTCATTGTAGCACTTTTCCCACCTTCGTCTTTTGCTCCTTACAGCACGGCCATTAAAGAGAAAGGCCGTCTGAAAACGGATTTTCAGACGGCCTCAAACCGTGTGCCTGTTTTTCAGACGGCCTTATTTTTTCGCCGCCTCGATTTGGATGTTCAACTTCACGTTTTTCGCCATGCCTGCGGAAACCAGGTAATCCGCTCCCCATTGGGTGCGGTCGATGGTGGCGGCAAAATCGCCGCCGCAGACTTCCACTTTCTTCATCGGGTTTTGGTAGCAGTTGAATTTGCTGGCTTTGAGGACAACCGGATGGGTTTGTCCGAGTAGGGTCAGGTTGCCTTGAACCGCGCTTACTTTTTTGCCGTCAAAGATGAATTTGGTGGAGGCAAAACGGATTTCGGGATATTTCTCGGCGTTGAAAATATCGGCCGATTTCAGGTGTTTGGTAAATTCGTCGCTGCTCGATTGCAGGTTGGCCAATGGCAGTACGGCTTCGACGGAACCGGTTTTCTTCGCGGGGTCGAAATGGACATTGCCGGTAACTTTGTAAATGCCGCCGACGTTGGTGCTGGTGCCGAAATGGTCGATTTCGAAGCGGGCGTTGGAATGGAACGGGTCGATTTCGTATTGTGCGGCCGATGCGGCGGCAGCTGCGGCGGACAGGGCGGCGGCAAGCAGGATTTTTTGCATGATTCCTCCGTTTGCAAAGGTTTGATTGAAAGAAAAGGCATTGTAACAAGAATTTACATATCGGCAAACGGAAAGGGGGAAAAGCACCGTTTCCTGATAGGAAAAGCAGACAAAGCCAAGCGCGGCGGATGGCTCTGTGATAAAGTAAGCCCCCTTTGTTTCAGGCCGTCTGAAAACAGGGTACGCTTTATCTGGAGGAAAGAATATGTTTGCCCGCAAATCCCGCTTAAAAACCATCGTATGCGCCTTGATGCTGCTGTGCGCCTCAGCGCTGTATGCCGAGGATAAAAACGATGCCCCGTCCAAGGAACAGGTTAAAAGCGAAAAAATCGAAGCAGGCCGCAACTTCAGCCGCGATCAGCAGGCAGACGAGCATCAGCGTCGGAAAAACATCATAAACCGCGCCAACGATACCTTTTCCCTGCTGGGTGCGGAGCTGGCATTGCATAAAGGCGACCCCGGGCTGGCATTGGCCACCTACATGGCCATGCTCGACCGCACGCGCGATTCCGAAGTAGCCGAACGCGCCATGGATATGGCGGTTAATCTGGGTGCATACGAGTATGCGGAGGCGGTGTACCAACGATGGGTAAAACTCGAGCCGACACCCGGCCCTGCCTTGAAACGCATCAGTTGGATGCGCGATATGGTGCGCGGGGAATACGGCGATGCACGCAACGGCTTCGATGCCGCGCTGGAAGGTGCGAATGAAGAACAGCGCAGCCGAATTTTCCTGCTGGTGGCGCAGATTGCCGCGCAGAACCCCGCCGTCGCCCAACTGATGGACGACACGGTGCACAAACGTGCCAAAAGCTATCCCGAATTGCCGGAAGCCGTGATTGCCGATGCGATTTTAAGCGCGCTGAACGACAAGGCTGCCGATTCGGTTCAAGCATTGCAGAAACTGGCTCAGCTGGACAGCGAAATCCTGCCGCCCACCCATCTGACCCTGCGCTTAATCGGCCAGCGGCGGCCGGAAATCATCAACCGCTTCTTTGCCGAAACGGATACGTCCAAACTGTCGCCCGTATGGCAGGAATTGCAGATTGAAGCATTGATTTATGCCGATAAAAAAGACGAAGCCCAGCGGTTTTTACAAAAATTGCTGGAAAAACAGCCTAATGCCGACCTTTACATTCAGGCGGCCTTATTATCCAGCAGCCGCAAGGCACCGCTTGAAGAAACAATGGACTATCTGACCAAAGCCTACCGGCATGGCACGCAGGAACAGCAGAGCAGAGCGGCCGTTATCGCCACCCTCCGCAACGGCGACAACAAAAAATTTGCCGAAGCGCGTGAATGGGCGAACAAAATCCAAGCGCCGGACTTCCGTTTCGACAAAACCGTTTTGATGGCTTCGCTGAATCTGGAAGAGGGCAAATGGCGGCAGGCGGCGGCTGAAATCAAACGCGCCCGCGCCATGACTTCGCGCCAAGGACGTTTCTTCGACGAAAACCACCTGCTGCAAATCCAACTGCTGGTAATCGGCCGATATGATAATTCGCAACAGGCTTTGCAGGAATTGAACCTCCTTCACGACCAAATCGCCCGCCGGCCCAATAATGCCGAGAACTTGAGTGCTGTCCTTTATCAGCGCGCGCTGGTGTACGTCGATAAATTGAACCGGCCGGAAAAGGCGATTGCCGACCTGCGCCGTTACCTGGAATTGAACCCCGATAATCCGAACGGTCAAAACGCCCTCGGCTACACCATGCTGACCATGCCGAATCCGAAAGTGGACGAGGCATTGGAACTGATACGCGCCGCCTACGAGCAGGAGCCCGAAGAGCCCGCCATCAACGACAGCCTCGGTTGGGCTTATTTCCTGAAAGGCGATGCGGAAACGGCTTTGCCGTATCTGCAATATGCCTTTAAGATGCAAGGCGATGCCGAAGTGTCCGCGCATTTGGGCGAAGTTTTGTGGCATTTGGGCAAAAAAGAGCAGGCGGTCGAAACGTTTGAAAAAGGCCTGAAAGCGGGCGGCAACATCCGCGTCCTGCAAAACACCATACGCCGCTTGGGCGTGCCGTTGCCGGAATCGGGTCGGCCTGCCGTGAAAGATAAAAAGGTATCCAAGCCTGCGGCAGTGAGAAAAAAATAATCGGAGCATTGAGAAAAGGCCGTCTGAAAACTGAAGCTTTCCCGAAGCAAAAGTTTTCAGACGGCCTTTTTGCAACTGAAGCCATACTCCGTGCGGAAGCGGCGGTTATAGTGGATTAAATTTAAACCAGTACGGCGTTGCCTCGCCTTGCCGTACTATCTGTACTGTCTGCGGCTTCGTCGCCTTCCGCCGTCGCCTGCACGACCTGCCGCAAACCCTCTTTAACGGCATACAGGCCGCCGCCCACACCCGCCATCCGCAGCATCTCCCCGCCCATGCCGCGCACGGAGGCGGCAATGGGGTTGAGTTTGGACGGTACGCCTTTCAATTCGGCCTTCAGTTCGCGCACTCTGGCCGTATAGGCGGCGGTCGCCTGTTTCAATTCCCGTTTGGTCAGCGTGCCGCTTGCCTTCAGTTCGGCATAGGCTTGTTTGACCTTGGCCAGTTCCGAGCGCGCTTGGTCGGTTTTAATGCCCAAAACCGCCTTGGCCTCGGCCAGCCGCTTCATCTTTTGCGCCGCCTGTGCGGCCTTTTCGGTTTCGTCCGCCAGCCTGCCGACGTTTTCCGCGCCCGATACGTCCGCCTTGATTTCTATGCCTGTTTGGATTTTCGTCATCTGTCAAATCCTGTTTAAAATATGTAAAAAGGCCGTCTGAAAAGCCAAATCATGGTTTTCAGACGGCCTGACTGCGGTTGCTATTTGTCAAACACCTTCACGCTGTAGGACGATTCGTAGCCCGCCACCAGTACGGGGTTGCCGGTGAAGGAAACCTCGTTGAAGTCGTCTTTAAACCAGTCCAGTTCGCTGTCGGCGGAAACGACGGCGGAGGGGATGTGGAGTTTGACCGCCTCGCCCGTCACGCGGTTTTCGCCGTCGAGCATGATTTCGAGGTCGTAGTCCGGCACGGCGTCGGCATCGATTTTGAAGCCGCCCTTCTTCAGGGTTTTGGCCGTTACCTTGATTTTCTCGCCCGCATTGACTTTGTCGCATTCCGGCAGGACGGCAATCAGGCCTAAAACCGCGTTGACGGACAGGTGTTCCGCCTTCACGGCCTGACCGGCGGCGTTTTTGACGCTGACGGTTGCAGGGTCGAGGTTGTCGATGGAGAGCGGGTAGCGGTTGCCTTTGACGCCGACGGTGATTTCTTCGTCGGTAACGGTGCGGATTTGCGCTTCGATCACCGACTCCTTGCCGTGCAAGGCCATGGCGAGGTTGGTTTTGTCGAATGTGTCGAGTTTGAGCTTCAACTCGGTCGGCTTTTTCAGGCTGATGCTGTCCAAGGGCTGCCCCCAGCTTGCCTTGCGGCGGCTGATGCGCTGTTTCTTCTCGCTGTCGGTCTTTAACAACAGGGCGGTGGTGTTGCCGATGTCGTAGAAGCCGCCTTCGGTACGGCGGTTGCGGATGTACACGTCGCCGGCAAAAATCAGGCCGTCGTCTGCTTGTCGTGTCATGGTTTCCTCCTAGGGTTGGATGATGACGGTGGTGGTGAATGAGATGGGGTAAAAGGCGTAGCCGTCGTTGTATTCGATGGCGGGCGGGGCGGTGCGGACGAACGGGCCCGCGGTGTATTCCGCGCCCGCATCCCAGCCGCCGAAGCTGTGCTGGATGGCGGCCAGTACCGCGCCGACTTCATACAGGCCGGTACGCGCGCCGGCGTAGCTTTTGGCCAAGATGAAGGTAAAGTACAGCCGTTCGGTCATCTTGCGCCCATTGCCCGCGCTGCCTTCCGGCCTGCTGCCGCCGTAGGCCACATACACCGCGCCGTCCAAGGGGGCGGCCTTGCGGCGGGCGGAGGCGGTGGAAAGCAGTTCGGCCAACTCGCCGACTTCCTTCACGGCTTTCACGCCGGGGACGGTTTTCAGGCGTTCGAGTATCAGCGGGTAAACCGCCAACGGGGTGTCGTGCTGTTTGAGTCTCGTCATGGTACGATCAGGCCGTTGAGCCAGTCCTCCAGCAGGTGGTCGATGTCGCGGTAGTCCTTATCGGACAATAGGACGGGGACGGACGCTTTGTGCCGCAGCCCTTCGAAGTCGACGACGGTCTGCGTGCCGCCGTAGCCGAATGGCTTGCCGCTGTTGGCGGTGCCTTTGAAGGTGCGCACTTCGTCCGCGCGGCCGGCCAAAGCGACCGGCAGGGCGGCGGAAAGTTTGATTTCAAGGGGTGTTTTCGTATTCATGCCGCCATTGTTACAGGCAAAACAGCGCGTTACGGGCAGTCTTACTGCATCAAGTGCCGACGGGCGGGCGGCGGGCATAAAAAAACCGCCTTGCGGCGGGTAGAGATGTTTTATAGCGGGCAGCTTGTCGTATCGAGGAAAAACCTGCTTTAAACCCGCTTTAAAATCGCGTCAGATTGAATTTATCGGCACGGGCGGGGGTATGTATCCCCTTGCGCCTGAAACGGCCTGTAAACGCGGTTTTGCAGGATGAATGAAATAACGGAGATGCACGGCCGCATAACCTGACAAGGGCCATATTGCCCGATAGCTGTAAAGAGGCTGTAAAGCGCGTTTTTTAGGGCATACGGGCGGCAGGGTAATACCAAACCCTACCTAAAGCGTTCAAATGCCGTCTGGCGCGTTTTTCGTGCGCTTTATCAAAAATGGGTGAACCATGGTTTCACCGAAGATTAAAAAACCGTCCGAACCTGTAAGGACTGCTTACACGTATGGACGGCTTCTGTGGCGGGCTGTATCAGGCGGCTTTGGCCATAAATCGCGGGTCGGCTTCCAGCGCGGCCTTCAAGTCGGCTTTATAGGGCTTGATCCATTCGGATTTTTCGGCTGCCTCAAGTATCCAACTGCTTACACGATTGAAATCAGCAGCGGACAAATCCGCAATCGAAAATACGCAGCCCGAAAACTCGCCCTGCATTTGGTCGGCTGCTTCCTTGTCGATTTCAGCAAGACGCGGGTACAGATAGTCCAACAATTCGGACGGGGCGGTTTTCCCGCCTAAAAATACTTTTACTTCGCGGCTGACATACAGTTCAGACGGCATGACTTACTCCGATATTTTTACCAATAAGCGGACTTTATCCCGCTGTTCTTTTGGCAATGATAACACATACTGCAACAATTTATGCCGGTTCGCCGCATTCGCTCAAACGCTCGTAAGCCATTTATTCCTCCGTCTTCTTCTTTTTACGGTTGGCGGCAATCTGCAAAGCCGCCACCAGTTTGTACAACTGATCGTTGTCCAGATACCCGTCTTTTTTCGGCTTTTTTCCAAATTGTTAAAGATCAAGTCCAAATCAGTTATACTTCTTTACAAGTCCCCGTTTGAAGTTATAAACATAGTATAGTAGTACACCGAAGTGCGCAACTTAATTTACGCTAAGTTGTCTACAAAAATACATAACAATATGATTTTAATTAAAATAAAGTGTACCACTTTGAGATAAAAAAGTGGACTACTTGGGAATTAAAGTAGTCCACTTTATGGAGAGGTATTTTTTATGGAATATAGCGCACAAGAAATATGTGATTTAGTAAGTCAAGCAACGGCTAAACAGATACATATTGACCTCCCATCATCAAAAAGCGGTGTGAAAATAAGAGCCGAAAAAGAAGGATGGAAAAGTAGAATAGTTCAAGGAAAAGGGGGTAGAAATGGTCAAAAAACTGTTTATAGCCTACCAAATGATGTTATTAAAGAGTTACAGGCAAAGGGATTGATTCCATTACTTGAAAAATCCCATTTAGAAAATAAAGTTGAAAATCAAAAAATAAATGAGTCCCCTGCTGCTTACCTGATACATCAAACAACTATTCAGAAACGAAAATCAGGTGTAAACGAGCCGGCTATTCCATTGGTTATGCAGGATATGGTCAATGAATACGACATTTGGTCAGAAGGTCAAGATGTTAGTTCAATCGTGCCTGTTCGCTACTACACTAACCTCTTTGGCAGGGCAGGACACGGTGAACGCTTCGATAAACAGTTAATTACCGAAGCTATGTGGTTTCGCGCCTCGTTTTTTGATGTACTCGGCGTATCGCCGGATAAATGCTTCTGTTCCCGTATAAAAGGCGACAGCATGGAGCCAACCCTTATAGATAGAGGGACAGTGCTTTGGCAGATGACCGCCGATTATTTAGGTGAGGGAATATATCTATTCCGCCAATATGACGACATCCGCATTAAACGCCTACATAGGATAAACCGCTATACATACAGAATCATAAGTGACAGCTCCAATAAAGACAGCTATCCGACTGAAATCCTCGATCTATCTCAAAGCCAAGACTACGACTTCGAAATTTATGGTAAGTACCTCTGGGACTGCGGTATCGCGTCGTGATGGTTTTGTTTGTTTTCTGATAGGCCTATGACAAAAATCGCGCGAAACTGCCAGAGCTTTGACAAGTTTTGCGCGATTTTTTGCATTTTTAAATTTTGCCGGCTTTTCTTCTATTTTTCTGTTTTTATTAAAATTTCACCCTTTTTTTTCTAATTCCCCACTATGACAAAACTAACACCTCCCCACATCGGCCCATGATTCGGCGGCCTCCCGTATTTGGCGGGCAGCCGTTCAGCCTTTCAAGGCGACAAATTTTCCGCCGAATACTGCGGCTTTCACGCCATCGGAAAATATTTCCGTTTCCAGCACGATTTTGCCTTTGCCCCGCTGTTCGAACATTTCCTTCATCTTGCGCCAGTCTTCTTCTGCGGCGGCGCGGGTGATGACGGTCAGGTCGCCGTTTGCCGGATGCAGGTAGCGGGTTTCGCCCTGTTGGATGACGATGTTGCCTGCGGCTTCGGGAAACCGGCTGTGTACCATCGCCCAGCCGCCGACCGTGGCGGCAAGGGCGATGCTGCCGCCGAAAACGGTGTTTTTATGGTTGCGGTTCGGCGCGTGCGGGGCGGAGAGGATAAGGCTGTCGGGCGTGATATCGACGACGGACAGCGACAGTGCGGCCGTTGCGGGAATGTTGGCGTGGAGGAAGGCTTGCAGTTCTCGGGCGGTCATGTGGTTTTCCATGCGTGTCGGACGGCGGCGATTGTAGCGCGAAAGCGGTGGAAAGATGCAAAGGCCGTCTGAAAAACGGTTTCAGACGGCCTTTGTATAGATTGGCGGCTTGTTCAGCGTTGGCGTGCCTTGAAGCGCGGGTTGCTTTTGCAGATAACGTAAACGCGGCCTTTGCGGCGGACGATTTGGCAGTCGCGGTGGCGGGTTTTCGCGGTTTTGAGTGAGGATAAAACTTGCATTATTTGTCCTTCCTTAAAGAGTTCATCATGCCTTGGAAACGTTGCTGGAATTTGCTGGCGCGGCCTTCGCTGCTGAATTCGCGGCGTTTGCCGGTGTAAACCGGATGGGACGCCGACGAGGTGTCGAGCATGAATACGGGATATTCGTTGCCGTCGTGCCAAACCATGGTCTTGCCGTGGGTGTCGGCGCAGGAACGGATGAGCCAGCCTTCGTTGGCACCGCTGTCGAAAAACAATACGGTGCGGTAGTTTTCGGGATGGATATTCGGTTTCATGGAAATACTCCTTCTTTGTTATATCGTAACATTCTAAACGCTGCGGAACGCTTTGGCAAGTGTGCGGGCATGGAAAGGCCGTCTGAAAACTGTTATCTTTGCCGCCCGGAAAAAATTATCCGTTCAAACCGTGCCGCCGTTTTGCGGCGGCAGTTTTTCAGACGGCCTTTGGAATGTCTATGGAACCTATCTCGGAACGCGGCGCGTGGCGGGCGTTCAAACGGCACAGGCGCGGCTATTTCAGCCTGCTGCTGCTGGCTTTTTTGTTTTCGGCATCGCTGCTTGCGCCTTTGTGGAGCAACGATAAACCTTTGTGGCTGTCGTATCGCGGCGAAAGCTATTTCCCGCTGCTGCACACTTACCACGACCGCGATTTCGGCGGCGATTTCGACACGCCCGCCGATTACCTCGACCCCTTAATCAGGCGCAACCTTTCTTCGGACGGCAATCGCGCGGTTTATCCGCCCAATCCTTATGCCGCCGATACGCTGAACGATTTCGATACCGTGCCCGACCCCGCCGCGCCGTCGGAAAGGCATCTGCTCGGCACGGACGACAGGGGGCGGGATGTGTTGGCGCGTTTGGTGTACGGTTTCCGCGATTCGCTGCTGTTCGCGCTGGTTTTGACGGCGGTTACGACGGTTATCGGTGTGGCGGTCGGCGCGGTGCAGGGTTATTTCGGCGGTAAGACCGACCTTGTGATGCAGCGGTTTATCGAAATCTGGGGCGGGATGCCGGAGCTGTACCTGCTGATTATCCTGTCGTCGTTTTTCAATCCCGGCCTGTTGGTCTTGCTGGCCTTGCTGTCGCTGTTCGGCTGGATGGGGCTGTCGGATTATGTGCGCGCCGAGTTTTTGAAAAACAGGCAGGCCGATTATGTGCTGGCGGCACGCGCGATGGGCGTGGGCGGCGGTGCGATTATGTGGCGGCACATCCTGCCCAACAGCCTCACGCCTGTATTGGCGTTCCTGCCTTTCCGTATTTCCGGCGCGGTGCTGGCTTTGACCAGCCTCGACTTTCTCGGCCTGGGGGTTCCCGCCTCGCAGGCCAGCTTGGGCGAACTGCTGGCACAGGGTAAGGACAACCTGAATGCCTGGTGGATAGGCTTGTCGGCTTTCGGCACACTGACGGTTATGTTGTTACTGCTGGTGATGATAGGCGAGGGGCTGCGCCATGCTTTCGACGTGTGGGCAAGGAGGGGCTGATGGAACCGTATATCCTGGAGGTTGAAAACCTGACTGCCGCGTTCGGCAGCCGGGAAGTGTTGTCCGGCATCGGCTGCAAAATCCGTCGCGGGCGCAAAACCGCCGTTGTCGGCGAAAGCGGCAGCGGTAAAACCGTTTTCGCGCAAAGCATCATGCGGCTCAATCCCGACCTTGCCTTGAAAGGCCGTCTGAATTTCAATGGAGAAGACGTTTTGCAGGCCGCGCCGCGCCGTTTGCGGCAGTTGCGCGGCAGCAAAATCGGCATGGTGTTCCAAGAGCCGATGACCGCGCTCAATCCGGTGATGACTGTCGGCGCGCAGATTGCCGAAGTGCTGACCCTGCACCTGGGTTTGGACAAAAAACAGGCTTGGGCGAGGGCGGTCGGGCTGTTGGCGGAAACCGGCATCGGCGAACCGGAAGCAAAGGCGGCGGCGTATCCGTTCCGGCTTTCAGGCGGCCAGAGGCAGAGGGCGATGATAGCGATGGCTGTGGCGGCCGAGCCGGAACTCCTGATTGCCGACGAACCGACCACCGCGCTGGATGTCGCCGTGCAGGCGCAGATACTCGACCTGCTTTCTCGTCTGCAGCAAACCCGCAACATGACCCTGCTGTACATCACGCACGATTTGAACCTCGTGCGCCGCTTTGCCGACGACATCATCGTCATGAAGCAGGGCCGCGTGGTGGAGCAGGGTGCGGCGGCCGAAGTGTTTGCCGCCCCGCGCCACGACTACACCAGGCTGCTGCTCGATGCCGTGCCGCAGCGCGACGTGCGCCCCGTGGCCGGGGACAGCCCGTTTGTCGTCGAGGCCGACGGGATTGCCGTCTCCGTGCGCGAAAAAAGCGGCTGGTTTTCCAGTAGGCGGAAAACGCTGCTGGAGCCGTTGTCGCTGAAATTGAAGGCGGGTGAAACGCTGGGCATTATCGGCGAGAGCGGCAGCGGCAAAACCACGCTGGCCAAAGCACTGATGCGGCTGATTGAAGCGGAAGGCCGTCTGAAAATACGCGGGCGGGAATGGTGGCGCGAAATGCGGCGGGAAATACAGATGGTGTTCCAAGACCCGTTCGGCGCGTTCAACCCGCGCATGAAGGTGTCGGACATCGTATCCGAAGGCCTGCGCGTGCACGAACCCCGCTTGGACAAGGAAACCGTGCGGCAGCGCGTGGCCGAAGTGTTGCGGCAGGTCGGCCTGCCCGAAGACGCTTCCGAACGCTATCCGCACGAATTTTCAGGCGGCCAGAGGCAGCGGCTCGCCGTTGCCCGCGCCCTGATTGTCAAACCTTCGGTGCTGGTGCTGGACGAACCCACCAGCGCGTTGGACGTGCAATGGCAGCGGCAAATCCTGAAACTGCTGGCCGATTTGCAGCGGGAATACGGCTTGAGCATGGTCATCGTCAGCCACGATTTGGCGGTCATCAACGCCCTGTCGCACCGCGTGATGGTGATACGGAACGGGAAAATTGTAGAGCAGGGTGATTGCGAAACGGTTTTCAGACGGCCTCAACACGAATACACGAAGCAGTTGCTGGCGCATTACGGAAACGACGGCCTGTCTGCCTGTCGCACGGGCATCGGGCGGTAAATCAGAAATGCAGGTGTTTGCCGTTGTGCGGATTGGCGGATTTGAGGGCGGAGAACAGGGCGGGAAAGTCGAGCGGATATTGCCGCGCCAGCTGTTCCGCCCGTTTTTTCAGCGAGTCGAGATTCAGTTCCGCCGGAGTTTGCCGGAAGGCCATCACGGCAATGTTGCCGTGGCTTTCCGCCGGGACTTCCAATACTTTTCCGTCAAACGCTTCCTTCAAATCGGCAACAAAGCGCGGATAGCGTTTGTCGCCGCTCCACCAGTTGGTCATGAAAATGCCTTTGTCCGACAATGCCTGCCGGCAGTCGGCAAAAAATCCGGGGCTGACCAAATCGTCGATAATCTGTTCGCCGTCGAAACCGTCGGTCAGGATGATGTCGGTGCCGCCGCGCAGGGTTTTGACGTATTGCGCGCCGTCGGCCTCGACGATTTCGAATGTTTCCCCTTCAAACGGCAGCTCGAACAGGCTGCGCGCCACGGCGATGACGTTCGGGTTGATTTCCACCGCGGTCTGGCGGCAGTCGGGCAGGCAGGCGTCTATCCAGCGGGCGAACGAACCGCCGCCCAGCCCGATTTGCGTGATGTGGGTGGGTGGGTCGGCAAACAACAGCCAGGCCATCATCGCGCGGCTGTACGATAAAACCAGTTCGGTCGGATTGTCGAGGTTCATCGAACTTTGGATGGTGTCGCTGCCCAGATGGAGGGAGCGGATGTTGCCGGTTTCGGAAATGCCGACTTCGGGCATGGCGGGACGCGCGGGGCGCAGGCGGTGGTAGGGATGGCGGGCCATAAATTCGGAATCAGGTTGCGTAAGGGCCGTATTTTAACCCATTTGCCCGCAGGGTCGGGAATTTCCCCGCCCGCCGGCCGTGTCGAAAAACGGCGTTATCCGCTATATAATCGCCGCTTTTCCCCACAGGCCGTCTGAAAGACATGAAACTCAACCGCACGCTGATTGTTTCCGTTTTCGTCGTCGCAAGCTGCGGTTTGGCTTACGAGCTGATTATGGCCGCGCTGGCCAGCTACCTGCTCGGCGACAGTATTTTGCAGTTTTCCTCGATTATCGGCCTTTATCTGTTCGCCATGGGCATCGGGGCGCATCTGACCAAATACATCAAAGACGAAGACACCCTGCGCCGCTTTATCGAAATCGAGCTGCTGGTGGGCGTTATCGGCGGCATATCGGCCTTGGCCTTGTTTGTGGCCTTCGGGCTGGCCGCCGCGCCGTTCCGCACGCTGCTGTACGCGCTGGTGCTGGTGGTCGGCACGGTGGTGGGCATGGAGATTCCGCTGGTGATGCGGGTGTTGAACCGCGAAGAGGCGGACTTCAAAGAGCTGGTGTCCAAGGTGCTGACTTTCGACTATCTCGGCGCGCTGGCGGTTTCGCTGCTGTTCCCGCTGGTGCTCGCCCCGCGGCTGGGCATGGCGCGTTCGGCCCTGCTGTTCGGCATATTGAATGCCGCCGTCGCGCTGCTGACCGCCCGCATCTTCAAAGGCCGTCTGAAAAATTACCGGGGGCTGCAAATCCGCGGATGGACGGTGCTGATGTTCCTGCTGCTGGCCTTTGCCTACGCCAACCGGATTACCTTCCGCGCCGAACAGAGTTATTTCGGCGATCCGGTGGTGTTTGAAAGCCACTCGCCCTACCAGCGGCTGGTGGTAACGCAGTGGAAAAACGATACGCGGCTCTACATCAACGGCAACCTGCAATTTTCTTCGCGCGACGAGGCGCGTTACCACGAAGCCCTGGTGCTGCCCGCCATGCAGATGGCGAAAAAGGCGGAAAACGTGTTGATTTTGGGCGGAGGCGACGGACTGGCCGCGCGGGAAGTATTGAAATACCCGCAGGTAAAACAGCTGACGCTGGTGGATTTGGATCCCGAAATGACCAAAACCTTCCGCACTTCGGCCAAACTGAGCAGCCTGAACCAAGGTTCGCTGTCGCACCCGAAAACCAAAGTCGTCAATGACGACGCGGCAAAATGGCTGGAGGAAAACGAAGGCCGTTTCGACGTCATCATCATCGACCTGCCCGACCCCTCCAACTTCTCGCTCGGCAAACTGTATTCCGTGCCGATGTACCGCCTGGTTGCCCGCCGTCTTGCGCCGCAGGGCAAAATCGTCGTCCAGTCCACCTCGCCCTATTTCGCGCCCAACGCCTATTGGTCGGTGGTGGCCACGCTGGAGGCCGCAGGGCTGCATACCGCGCCGTATCACGTTTACGTCCCTTCGTTCGGCGAATGGGGCTTTGTGCTGGCCGGCCGTGAAAACCGCTTCCCCGTTCCCGCCGCGTTCTCCGTCCCCACCCGCTATCTGAACGGGAAAACCGCTGCCGAAATGTTCGACTTCCCGCCAGATATGGCACGGCGGCCGGTGGAGGCGAATTATCTGAACAACCAAATGCTGGTCAATTATTTCGAACGCGACTGGGCGGAAGTCATCCGTTAGCGGGGGCGGCGGTTGTTTTGCCCGCGTCAAGCGGGTACACTCGCGCCTGCCGAAAATGTCAGGATTCCATCATGCAGAATTTTCTCTTTATCTTTACCGCCGTTACCGTGGCCGCCTTCATCGCGGCCGGTATTTATTTCTTGATCGGTGCGATTAAAGAAGGGCGCGAAGAGCGCGAACGCAACCGCATCAACCATTAAACCATGCAGGCCGTCTGAAGGCACCGGGGCACGGTTCGGCAACACCGCACCGCCGTATTTTCAGACGGCCTTTCCAACGGACGACGAATGAGGGCAAACCCATGGCGAGCGACATCAGCGTACTGATTTTGGCCAGGAACGAAGAGGCAAACATCCGCGAATGCATCGAAAGCTGCACTTTTGCCGGAGAAGTCATCGTCATCGACGACTTCAGCACCGACGACACCGAAAAAATCGCCGAAGCATGCGGCGCGAGGGTCATACGCCGCGCCATGGACGGCGACTGGGGCGGACAGCAGACCTTCGCCGTCGAACAGGCGCGCTGCGGCTGGATTTTCTTCATCGATGCCGACGAGCGCTGCACGCCGGAATTGTGCGGGGAAATCGTGCAGGCTGTTGCCGACGGTACGCAATACGGATATTGGGTGAAACGCATCAACCATTTCCAACATAAATTAGTCCGTTACGGCCCGCTCAGTCCCGATTGGGTGTGCCGGCTGATGCCGAAGGACGGCAGCAGGGTGGAAGGTTTCGTTCATCCGAAAATCATTCACGGCTGCCGGGACAAAAAACTGAAGGCTCCGATGCTTCATTATACTTATGAGACTTGGGAGCAATATCTGGATAAAATGAACCGGTATTCCACTTTGTCGGCGGAAAAATATCAGAACGAAGGTAAACGGATACATACCTTTGCCGATATTTGGTTACGTCCGTGGTTCGCCTTTTTTAAAATGTATTTTTTAAAACTCGGTTTTTTGGACGGCGCGATGGGCTATATCTTGGCAAAAAATTATGCCAATTACACAATGAATAAATACGTCAAATTGAAATATCTGCAAGACAGCCGGAAGAAATAATGAAAATCGGTGGTGGCGTTTATATACCACGACAAAGCATAACCTTAGGCCGTCTGAAAAGATATTTCAGACGGCCTTTTTGCTTCAAACTGCCTTTCAGACGGCCTAAATGCCTGCGGTAACGATGTATTTCATTTCTAGGTATTCATCCATGCCGTAGCGCGAGCCTTCGCGCCCCATGCCCGACTGTTTCACGCCGCCGAAGGGGGCGGCCGCGTTGGACAGCATGCCCGTGTTTACCGCCACCATGCCGTATTCCAAGGCTTCGGATACGCGGGTGATGCGGCCGATGTCGCGGCTGTACAGATACGATGCCAGGCCGTATTTGGTGTCGTTGGCCAGCCGCACGGCTTCTTCTTCGCTTTCGAAGCGAAACAGCGGGGCGACGGGGCCGAAGATTTCTTCTTCCGCTACTGCCATTTCACGCGTTGCACCGGCGATGACGGCAGGACTGATGAAGAGGCCGTCTAAAAAACCGCCGCATAAGATTTTGCCGCCTTTGGCGCGCGTGTCGTCCAATAGGCGTTCCACATGCGAGACGGCGGCTTCGTCAATCAGCGGGCCGATGTCCGTGCCTTCGTCCATGCCGTTGCCGACTTTCAGTTTTGCCACTTCCGCCGTGAGTTTGGCGGCAAACTCGTCATACACGCCGCTTTGGACGTAGAAGCGGTTGGCGCAGACGCAGGTTTGCCCCGCGTTGCGGAATTTGCTGGCCAGCGCGCCCTGTACGGCGGCGTCGATGTCGGCATCGTCGAAAACGATGAACGGCGCGTTGCCGCCCAGTTCCAGCGAGATTTTTTTCACCGTGGCGGCGCATTGGGCCATCAGTTCGCGGCCGACTTCGGTCGAGCCGGTGAAGCTGAACTTGCGTACCCGTTCGTCGCCCGTCAGCACGCCGCCGATGGCGCGGGACGAGCCGGTGATGACGTTGAACACGCCGGCCGGAATGCCCGCCCGCTGGGCGAGTTCGGCAACCGCCAATGCGGACAGCGGCGTTTTCGATGCGGGGCGGACGATGAAGGTGCAGCCTGCCGCCAGTGCGGGCGCGGCTTTGCGGGTAATCATGGCGTTGGGGAAGTTCCACGGCGTGATGGCGGCGCACACGCCGACGGGTTGGCGGATGACGCTGATGCGCTGATCGGCACGCGGGGCGGGGATGGTGTCGCCGTAAACGCGCTTGGCTTCTTCGGCAAACCATTCGATATAGGATGCGCCGTAGGCGATTTCGCCGCGCGCTTCGGCCAGCGGCTTGCCTTGTTCGGCGGTCAGGATGCGCGCCAGATCGTCTTGGTGCGTCGTCATCAGGTTGAACCAGCGGCGCAGGATGCGGCTGCGTTCGGCGGCGGGGCGTGCCGCCCAGTCTTTCTGCGCGGCGGCTGCGGCGGTAACCGCGGCGCGGGTTTCGCTTTCGCCCATATCGGGTACGTCGGCCAAGTGCCCGCCTGTGGCGGGGTTGCGCACGGGCAGGGTGCGGCCGTTGTCGGCACGCCGCCATGTGCCATCAATCAGGCATTCGGTTTTGAATAGGGTGTTGTCGTTCAGTTTCATGCTGCTCCTCCTTTTTTGTTGCGATGCCGGATTCGTGAGGCCGTCTGAAAAGGCGGAAAATGAAATCCGGGCGTTTTGCAGGTGGTGCAAAACGCCCGAAACTATACGCCTGACGGCGGGTTTTGTCTTTTCAGACGGCCTTTGGGGTAGGGCTCAGCCGTTCAGGGTGCGGGCGAAGAGGATGTTGTTTTCCAGTTCGATGTGGTCGGCCAAATCGTCGGTGAATTCTTTGGCCAGTGCGTACAGCCGCTGCCATGAGCCGCAGGCGTTTTCCGGCGGGGTGAAGTCGTTGGTCAGGCTGCGCAGTTGGGCAATCGCGCCCTGATGGTCGTCGTGTTCGTGCATCATCATGCGGATGGGCATGGCCGCACCGCTGCCCGCGCCTTGGTCTATCATGGGGAACAGGATGCGTTCTTCTTTCATCATGTGGCTCAGCAATTCGTTTTGAATCGCCTGCACCAGCGGGACGAAATCTTCGGGAAAGCTGCCGGCGTGCACTTCGGCCACTTTTTCGCCCAGTTCCAGCATTTCGGCCATTTGGCTGCGGTGGGTGTCGTGATAGCGGGGGACGATGTGGGCGGTGATGTTGTTCAGCGGGGCGTTTTGCCAGATGCTCAAGTCGGTCATGGTTGTGTTCCTTTTTTATCGTGTTGTTTAAAGATGCGGATTATAAGAATGTTTTACGGGAGGGGCAAACAAAGAGGGGCCGTCTGAAAAACGCTTCGCGGCAAAAAGCGTTTTCAGACGGCCTTTATGGTTTTATCCGGGACTTATTCACCCAACAGCCAAGCCTGCGCTTCGGCGGCGGTGTCGAAGTATTTCGGGTGGGTGCGGGTCAGCAGGTCTGAGATGTGGGCGGCAAACTTGATCCAGATGTCGTCCACTACGACGGCGATGCGGCCGAAGTCTTTGTCGTGCGCGTTGACGAATTTCAACTGCTCCCAAGCCATATCGATGGTGAAGTCTTTCAACATGCTCAAATCCAACAGCAGGTCGGGGCGGTGGACGCGTCCGACGGCTTGAAGTATGGCTTGTTCCAACTCGCGGAAATCTTCGATGGTGAATTCGTTGTAGAGCGCGACGTTCAAGCCGTAGCTTTGTTCTCTGATGGAAATCATGATTCAGCCTTTCTGTTATGGGAGTTTATTTTTTCAAACCGCTCAAAATGCCGCCGGCGATAATAATACCGATACCCAGCCATTCCTGCCAGCCGATTTGCTCGTTAAACAGCACAATGCCGGACAGTGTGGAAAAGACGACGGTCAGATAAGCCAGTGCGGCAACGGTGAATTTCCGGCCGACGGCGTAGGCGTGGGTCATGGTCAGCTGCGCCAGCATGGCGGACGCGCCGATGCCGAGCAGGTAGGGTAGCGATTGCAGGGAAGGGCGGTGCCAACCGGTAAACGTGGCCAGCACCGCGCCCATTATCATGCCGACCAGCGAGAGGTAGAACACTACCCGCCAGGCCGGTTCGCCCGCCAGGGAAAGTTCGCGCACCTGCAAATACGCCCAGCCCGACAGCAGGCCGCCGCACAGGCCGACGGATGCGGCGAAAACCTGCCCGCCGCCCACCGACGGGTGCAGCAGCAGGACCACGCCGGCAAAGCCCAGCAGCAGTACGCCCTGCATGTAGAGCGAAATCCGTTCGCGCAGGACGATAAACGACAAGACGGCGAGGAAAATCGAGGAGGTATAGGAGAGCGTTACGCCGGTGGCCAGCGACAGGTGCATCACGGCATAGAAGTTGCACATCATGGCCACTGTGCCGACGATGCTGCGGTTGAGGTGGCGCGGCAGGTTCGGCGTGGAAAAGGTTTTTCCCTGCAATTTGGCCAGCCCGCCCAGCACCACGGCGGCAAACAGCATGCGCCAGAAAACCAGCTCGCCGCTGCCCATGCCGAATTTTTGATGGGCGGCTTTGATGCAGAGGTTCATCAGGGTGAAAAACAGGGCGGCGGCAATCATCCAGGCCGACCCTAAAAGCTCTCGGTTGTATGCTTTCATGGCTGGGTAAGGTAAAGAGGCCGTCTGAAACGGCTAAAAACGGGGATTATACGGGAAAGCAAGGTGTAGAGGCCGTCTGAAAGTTTGGAATGGGCGCAGGCGACTGTTTGGCGTAACCGCTATTGTCGTGCTGCGGCTTCGTTTTAGCTCCGCAGAAACTCCGCTTCCTAGCGGAAGCTTCGTTTTAGCTCCGCAGAAACTCCGCTTCCTAACGGAAGCTTCGTTTTAGCTCCGCAGAAACTCCGCTTCCTAACGGAAGCTTCGTTTTAGCTCCGCAGAAACTCCGCTT
>NZ_JBQCVA010000006.1:0-10723 GCF_051962715.1 Neisseria sp. P0008.S010 | reverse complement strand
CCTAACGGAAGCTTCGTTTTCAGACGGCCTGTTATCCAGTACAATCCCCTGCCTTTGTTGTAAGGAAACGATATGTATTTTGTAGACCGCAGTGCCGTGGTACTGAAACCGACGCAGAAATTCCTCGATTGGCTGAAGTCCACCGATGAAAATATGCCCGAATTGACGTTGGAGCAGATACGCAGCAACTGCTCGGTGTTTTTGGTGCCCGAATTCGATACGCCGGAAGCGGTGGTCGGCTATTTCGACGAACGTTACCGCCAAATTTTCGAAGCGGAAGTCTCTTCATGGGAGGTGCCGCAGAAGCATTGGCCGCAAGATATGGGCTTAGAGGCTTTCTGGGCGTTTTTCGATGTCGAAATCCACGATATGGTGTTGGATATGGATGATGCCGACATCAAAATCGAGCCTGTATTCGACAATATGATGTAATACCGTGCAGCCGTTTATCGTCGAAGTCAGGCCTTCGCGGATGCTGATTGTTTTGGTCGTTGCCCTGCATGTTGCTGCCATCGCCGTCTGCGGGCTGTATTTCGAAGGATGGCGGATGGCGGCAGGTTTGGCCGCTTTGGCGTTTTCGCTTCTCTACGCCTTATATGCCGGCTGCGGTTTCGGCCGTGATTCGGTTGCCCGCATCAGCATCGATGCCAAGGGCAGGGCGGCATTGCTGATGCGACGGAACCAAACGGCTTTTGAGGCCGTGCTTCTGCCGGGCAGCATGGTTCACCGCGCGGTTTGTTTTTTACACTGGCGCGTGGGCGGGCGGGTTATCCGCCAGTGCCTGCCTGCGGATGCCGCCGGACGGCAGGCTTACCGCCGCCTGACAATATGGGCGCGCTACGGCCAACCCAAACACAAGGACGGATTATGAAAAAAACACTTCCCTTATTCGCCGCCGCACTGATTCTGGCGGCTTGCAGCTCCGAGCAGAAACCTGCTTCCGAGCCTGTGGTGCGGCAAACAACCGTTACCCCCGTGCAGCAAATGCCGAAATTCGATGAGTCTGCCGCCTCCGTGTCGCTGGTGGGTTTCAACGGCAACGACAATGTGCAGCGGTTTATCGATTTTGAAGCGGCAAACGGCCGTTACAATAAAGCCGAACTCCAAGCCTTTTTTAATGGTGTGGTGTATAAACCCAATATTATCAATATCATGAATAAGCCGGGTACGTCGCGGCCGTGGTATGAATTCCAAAAAGGCAATGCGGGGGCGGCCAAAATCGCCGACGGCCGCAATTTCTATATGAAAAACCGCCAGGTCATCGACCAAGTGGCGCGAGAATACGGCGTGCCGGCGGAAGTCATTGTCGCCATCGTCGGCATCGAAACCAATTACGGCCGCAATATGGGCAGCTTCCGTTTGGCCGATTCGCTTTCTACCTTGGCTTTCGATTATCCGCGCCGTGCGGACTTCTTCCGAAAAGAGTTGCACGAACTCTTGCTGATGAGCAAAGAGGAAGATCAGGATCCGTTCTGGTTTACCGGCAGTTATGCCGGCGCGATGGGTATGCCGCAATTTATGCCTTCGAGCTACCGAAAATGGGCGGTGGATTACGACCGCGACGGACATAGGAACATTTGGGGCAGTGTGCCCGATGTGGCCGCATCTGTAGCGAATTACCTGAAATCGCACGGTTGGAAGACGGGCGGAAAAATGGTGGTTCCGGTGCTGCTCACGCCGACCCCGAAGCTTGATGCTGTTATCGAGGAAAAAACCGAGTTGAAATACACCGTCGGTCAGTTGCGCCGGATGGGGGTTGAAATCCAAGAGCCGGTGGCCGATCACGAGCGCGCGGTTTTATTCAAGCTGGAAGTATCGCCCGGCCTTTACGAATACTATATCGGCCTGAATAATTTTTATGCGGTTTGGCAGTACAACCACAGCCGGATGTATGTAACCGCCGTGCGCGATATTGCCAACGGTGTCGGTTCGGGCGGTTTGTAGGCGGTTGGATAAAGGCCGTCTGAAAAGGCAGGATCAAACAAAATCAGGACAATGCAAAGCCGCGTTGTCCTGATTTTTGTATTTGCCGTTTCAGACGGCCTCAACGTTCCGAAGCCTTACAAATCGGCCAGACGCTCGACACTCGGCGCATAGTAATAGGCACTGCGTTTGGCAGTGGACATGTGTTTCAGCAGCAGGTCGATTTTGCCGTCTTTTTCGCCGAACATAAATTTCAGCTGTTCGTCGATGTTGTGCAGGCTGGCGCAGTAGGCGATGAATTGCAGGCCGTGTTCGCCGCCGATATGGCCGAAAGGCAGGCTGCGGCGGACGATTTTCAGGCCGACGCCGTTTTCTTTGATGTTGGTACGGCCCAGGTGCGAATCGGGCAGCCGCTCTTCGCGGGGAAATTCGATGTTGTCTTCTTTGCTGCGGCCGACGGCCTGTTCTTGTTGGGCCACACCGATGCCGTCCCATTTTTTCAGGTCGTGCAGGTATTGCTGCAGCACCACATAGCTGCCGCCCGCGCTTTTCCCTTCGGCAATGATGCCGACGGAGGCGATTTTTTCGTCGCCGTGCGGGTTTTCCGTGCCGTCTACAAAGCCGTCCAGGCCGCGTTCTTCCGGCATGCGGAAGCCGTGGGTTTCGTTTTTCATTTCAACCGATTCGCCGAAGGCGGCCATCACTTTTTCCGCCAGCAGGTAGTTCAGGCCGGTATGGGCGGATTGGATGTGTATCATCAAATCGCATTGGGTGGCCGGGCACAGGCCGTTGCCCAGCGGTACGAACGGGCGGATTTCTTCGCCTTCGCCGCTGTGGTTCAGGCTGCGCCAAAAATCCGCACCGAAGGCGATGGTCATGCCCAGTTCGTGTCCGGGAAAACGGGTTTGACAGTCGGTCAGTGCGGCTAGGGCTTCGCGGCAGGCGGTTTTGACTTTCGCCGTATCGCGTACGTCGGCTTCGATGTAGATGGCGGCGGTAAAGGTTTCGGGGATGATGGCGGATTGCGGGGTGCTCATATGAGTTTCCTTTCTTTTGTTCGGTTTGTGGTGATTGAGGCCGTCTGAAAGATGGTTTTCGGTTTTTCAGACGGCCTCATTGTTTTACTCGGCCCAGTTTTTCTTCTTACTGGTTTTACCTATACCCGGATTGAAACTGTTGGTCGGGTCGAGTTTGCGGTAGAACTGCTTGAGCGCGGGTTTCGCTTCGTATAAATGGCCGACGTTGTGCTCGGCGGGATATTGCGCGCCGCGTTGGTCTAAGAGATGGAGCATTTCGTGCTCCAATGCCATGCAGTCGTTGCCTTTTTTGATGATGTAATCCTGATGGAAAACGTGGCACATGAAATGTCCGTAGTAGAGTTTGTGGATGATTTTATTGTCGATTTCCGAAGGCAGTTTTTCAAACCAGTCGCGGTCGTCGCGGCGCAGGGCGATGTCCAGCGCGACCAAGTCTTCCACTTCGTCGTCATGCACGGCACGGTAGCGGACGGCGGCGGATGCGACGGCAAAACGGTGCAGCATGGCAGCTTGGGTTTCTTCGGCGTTGCATTCGAAAAACGCGCCGCCGTGGTGGGCAAAATACTCTTTCAGGAACGCGCGCGCTTCATCGACGCCTTTTCCGCCCATTTTCAGAATCAGATGGTGTTCGTATTTGTCGCGGTAATCGCGCATGGATTTGGGCAGGTGGTCGGGCAGGAGTTTGCTGACGAACTGCATGAACTTGTCGGAAAAATGTTTGGGCAGGAAGCTGATTTTTTTGCTGAATCGGTCAACTTTGGCTTTGAAATCAAATAATTTCGGCAGTTGGTGCGTACCAAATTTTTTGATGACGTAGAACGTGTCTTTGCCGTACACTGCAGCAATATCAAAAGCATGACGGTGGATGTATTCGCCGGAAACAGGCAGGCTTTCAAATTTGCCCAAGGCGGCGCGGCGGATGTCGGTCAGTTCATTAATATCGTTGGTGCCGATGTAGAACACGGCGGTTTGCTTCTCTTGCGGGAAGGTATCCAAACGGACGGCGAAAACCATCAGTTTGCCCGCACAACCAGACGCTTCGTAATGGCGCGCCGGGTCGGCGTTGAAACGCGCGGCGGTCGGCTCGTCAACTTGGCGCACATGGTCGCAATAGGCGTGGTCGTGTCCTTTGCCTGCGTTTTGCGTGATGTCTTTTCTTTGATAATGATGGCCTTGAAGATTGGTCAGGATTTCTTCGGGAGTGTCGCCCAAATCTATGCCCAAATGGTTGATCAGCTCCAGTTTGCCCTCTTTGTTGATTTGGGCGAACAGCGCCATTTCCGTGTAGGCAGGGCCGCGCTGCACCAATGCGCCGCCGGAGTTGTTGCATACGCCGCCCAAGACGGACGCGCCGATACATGAAGAGCCGATGACTGAATGCGGTTCGCGCCCCAAAGGTTTCAGCAGCAATTCGAGCTGGTTCAGTGTCGAACCGGGCAGGCAGACGACTTGTTCGTTGTTGTTGATGGTTTGGATGATGTTCATCCGCATGGTGTTCACAATCACGATGTCGCGGTCGTAATCGTTGCCGTCGGGGGTCGAACCGCCCGTCAAACCGGTATTCGCCGCCTGCGTAATCACAATCACGTCCGCTTCCACGCAGGCCTGCAAAATTTTCCACATTTCCAGAATGGTTCCGGGGCGCACCACCGCCAACGCCCTACCCTCGCCGAAACGGTAGCCTTGGCGGTATTGTTCGGTTTTCGCGGGGTCGGTGATGATGTATTTTTCGCCGACGATGCCGGCCAGGTTTCGGGTGAGTTGCGATGCGTCCATAATTGAAGTGCCTTATTGTCTGTGATTGAGTTGAGGCCGTCTGAAAAACCTTTCAGGCGGCCTGGCGGTGCAGCAGGCATTATACTGCCGTGCCGACGGGGCGGACAAATTTAAACAGGTGATACAAGCGGGTTGAGGCCGTCTGAAAGCATTTGTACGGCGCGTGTTTTCGGGGAGGCGGGACAGTGCGGGCCAAGAAAGGCCGGAAAGGCCGTTTAAATACCGTATCCGTTGATGCTTCTATGCTGCCTGCATCGTTTGAGGTTTACCTCAGGGTATTTAACCAATTGATATTCCTATATTCCAACAATGCCTTATCGCGGAACGGCATGAAAAAATAAATGTTAAGGTGCTTGCATTATTGCAAAAAAGCGCAAACCAGGTGGCCGATATGCTATCTAAAACCGAAGTCGGCATGTTAAGATGGGAAATGTAAAGATTTTGAATCCACCAACCGCAAAGGATTAAACCATGAGCCGAGTATTATTAGTAGACGATGATGCCTTGTTGACCGAACTTCTGACCGAATACCTGACCGCGGAAGGCTTGGAAGTGCGCAGCGTGCCGGACGGCGAGGCCGGTGTGCAGGAAATCTTGTCCGGGCAGTACGACGTGGTGGTTCTCGACTCCATGATGCCGAAAATGAACGGCTTGGATGTATTGAAAACCGTGCGGGCGCAAAGCAGTATCCCAATTATCATGCTGACGGCAAAAGGCGATGATATAGACCGCATTATAGGCTTGGAGATGGGTGCGGACGATTATGTGCCGAAACCGAGTACCCCGCGCGAATTATTGGCGCGTATCAACGCCATTTTGCGTCGGGCGCAAAACCAGCACGATCAGGGCAATGCTTCCAACAGCCTGTCGGTCAGCAATGTTACCCTTTATCCGTCGAAGCGGCAGGCCACTATCGGCGACGGCCCGTTGGAATTGACCAGCACCGAATTCAATCTGCTGGAAGTGCTGATGCGCCATGCCGGGCAGGTTGTCAGCAAGGAAACCCTTTCCATCGAAGCGCTGGATCGCAAGCTGGCCAAATTCGACCGCAGCATCGATGTGCATATTTCCAGTATCCGCCACAAATTGGGCGACGCTTCATTGATTCAAACCGTGCGCGGTTTGGGCTATCTGTTTGTCAAAAACTGATTAGAAAGCCGATGCTCAGATGAAGCTGTTCCAACGTATCTTCGCCACGTTTTGCGCCGTGATTATCTGCGCTATATTCGTGGCGAGTTTTTCATTCTGGCTGGTTCAACAGTCGCAGGCCGAAAACCATTTCAACCAACAGCGTGCGATTGACGAAATCCTGCTGGCCAATGCGGTATCCGCTTTCCGTGTGCGCGGCGAGGCGGGTGCGCGCGAAATGCTGCAGGGATGGCATGAGGGGCAGGGTCCGGAAAAAATCCTCATCATCACCGGCGACGAACAGAGCGACTTGCTCGGGCGGAAAGTAGATGCCAAGCGGATTGAGAAAGCGCGGGAGTATGCGTTGGAAAATCCGGACAGTAAAAGCGTTCATTTGGAATACGGCCGCTGGGGCGAAGAATATCTGTTTTTCATCCGCAATTGGGACAGCACGGAAATCCAGCGTCGTCCGAGTCCGCTGTATATCCCCGGCCTGCCTTTGGAGCAGACGTGGCATGAAATCATCATTCTGGGATTTATTTTCCTGGTCGGTTTGGCTTTGGCCTACATTCTGGCCAACAACATCACGCGCCCCATACGCATTCTCGGGCAAGGGATGAAGCGTTTGGCGGCCGGCGAATTGGAAACGCGCATTACCCAGCTGATGGATAACCGCGACGACGAACTCTCCCAGCTGGCCATCCAGTTCGACAAAATGGCGCAGCAATTGCAACAGCTGGTGGCCAAAGAGCGGCATTTATTGCACCATGTTTCGCACGAAATGCGTTCGCCGCTGGCGCGGATGCAGGCGATTGTCGGCCTGATACAGTCACAACCGCAAAAACAGGAACAATATTTGCAGCGTTTGGAAAGCGAGCTGGTGCGGATGGACACGCTGGTAGGCGAACTGCTGACCTTGTCGCGGTTGGAAACGGCCAACGTCAAACTTGAAAAAGAGCCTTTGAAACTGGTGCCGTTTATGCGGAACCTGGTGGAAGACAGTCAGACTTTGGCGGAGAAAAACGGCCAAATCGTCGATCTGGTGATAGAAAAAATGCCCGAAGATGCCGAAATATTGGCCAATGAAAGCTACCTCTACCGCGCATTTGACAACGTAATCCGCAATGCCATGAATTACAGCCCCGAAGGCAGCACCATCAAAGTCCATATGCGGCAGGATGCGAAAAATTGGCTGATGGATGTTACCGACAACGGCCCCGGTGTGGCTGAAAACCAATTGCCGCATATTTTCACCGCTTTTTATCGCGCGGACAGTAGCGGCAACAAGCCGGGAACAGGTTTGGGACTGGCCTTGGCCAAACATATCGTCGAACAGCATTGCGGCAACATCAAGGCGGAAAATATGCAGCCGAACGGCTTGCGGGTCTGCTTTATATTTCCGAAAAAAGCCTGCAATGCCTGTATAGACCGAAACCAGAGATAGCATACAAACGGCAGGCCGTCTGAAAACCGTTAAAGTTTCAGACGGCCTTACGCTTGAACAGCCTTTTATGGCATAATCCGCCAGTTTTCAGACGGCCTTTCATTCTTCAAAAAGGCCGTCTGAAAACCAGTCGGCAACTGCCGCATTATTTCCAACCGCCGCATAGTCTGAAACCCTAACACTGCGCATTACCGTCCGGCCGAGTGTGCAGTGTTAGTGTTTTAGCTTTGCGGCTTAAACCGAAAGGACTTTACATGTTCGATAAACATATCAAAACCTTCCAATACGGAAAACATACCGTTACGCTGGAAACAGGCGAAATCGCCCGCCAAGCTGCTGCAGCGGTTAAAGTGTCCATGGGCGACACCGTTGTCTTGGTGGCCGTTACCGCCAACAAAGAAGTAAAAGCAGGGCAGGACTTCTTCCCGCTGACCGTCGATTATCTTGAGCGCACCTATGCCGCAGGTAAAATCCCCGGCGGTTTTTTCAAGCGTGAGGGCAAACAGAGCGAGAAAGAAATCCTCACCAGTCGCCTGATCGACCGCCCCATCCGTCCGTTGTTCCCCGAAGGCTTCTATCACGACATCCAAATCGTAGCCATGGTGGTTTCGCTTGATCCCGAAATCGATTCCGACATCCCCGCCATGATCGGCGCGTCCGCCGCATTGGTATTGAGCGGCGTACCGTTTGCCGGCCCCATCGGTGCGGCACGCGTCGGTTATGCAGACGGCGCATATCTGTTGAACCCGACCAAGTCCGAGCTGGAAAAATCCCAGTTGGATTTAGTGGTGGCCGGTACGGCAAAAGCCGTTCTGATGGTGGAGTCCGAAGCGCAAATCCTGCCTGAAGACGTGATGCTCGGTGCAGTGGTGTACGGCCATGAGCAAATGCAGGCCGTCATTGCCGCCATCAACGAATTGGCCGACGAAGTCAATCCCGAAGTGTGGGATTGGAAAGCACCCGAAACCAATGAAGAATTGGTGGCCAAAGTGCGTGAAATCGCAGGCGCAACCATTGCGGAAGCCTTCAAAATCCGTTCCAAACAGGCACGCAGCGCGAAAATCGCCGAAGCATGGTCGGCCGTTGAGGCCGCGCTGATCAATGAAGACACCGATACGTTGGCAGCCAATGAAATCAAAGGCATCTTCAAACATCTGGAAGCCGATGTGGTCCGCGGTCAGATTCTTGACGGACAACCGCGCATCGACGGCCGCGATACCCGCACCGTCCGCCCGATCAATATCCAAACCGGCGTACTGCCGCGCACCCACGGTTCCGCCCTGTTTACACGCGGTGAAACCCAAGCCCTTGCCGTAGCCACTTTGGGTACTTCGCGCGATGAGCAAATCATTGACGCGCTCTCCGGCGAATACACCGACCGCTTCATGCTGCATTACAACTTCCCGCCGTATTCCACCGGCGAAGTCGGCCGCATGGGTGCGCCCAAACGCCGCGAAATCGGCCACGGCCGCCTGGCGAAACGCGCATTGATTGCCGTCTTGCCTGAGCCGGAAGATTTCAGCTACACCATGCGTGTAGTATCCGAAATCACCGAATCCAACGGTTCTTCTTCCATGGCCTCCGTTTGCAGCGGCTGCTTGAGCCTGCTGTCTGCCGGCGTGCCGTTGAAAGCACACGTGGCCGGTATCGCGATGGGCTTGATTCTGGAAAACAACAAGTTTGCCGTCTTAACCGATATTCTGGGCGATGAAGACCACTTGGGCGATATGGACTTCAAAGTGGCCGGTACGACCGAAGGCGTTACCGCACTGCAAATGGACATCAAAATCCAAGGCATCACCAAAGAAATCATGCAGATTGCGTTGGAGCAGGCTAAAGAAGCCCGCCTGCACATCCTGGCGCAGATGAAAGAAGCCGTTGATGGCCCGCAGGAATTGTCGCAGCATGCCCCGCGCCTTTACACCATGAAAATCAATCCCGATAAAATTCGCGAAGTCATTGGTAAAGGCGGCGAAACCATCCGCGCCATCACTGCCGAGACCGGTACCGAAATCAATATCGAAGACGACGGCACAGTAACAATTGCCGCCACTACATCAGAAGCGGGCGAAGCAGCGAGAAAACGCATCGAAGAAATTACCGCCGAAGTGGAAGTGGGCAAGGTGTACGAAGGTACTGTGGTGAAAATCCTCGACAATAATGTCGGTGCAATCGTAACAGTGATGCCGGGCAAAGACGGTTTGGTTCATGTCAGCGAAATCGTCCACGAACGGGTGAAGAATGTCGGCGATTATCTGCAAGTCGGCCAAACGGTCAAGGTGAAGGCTTTGGCGGTGGACGACCGCGGCCGCGTGCGTTTGTCGATGAAGGCCCTGTTGGACAAACCGGCAGCAGAGTAAAGTAGTAGAGGCCGTCTGAAAAGTTTCAGACGGCCTTCTTTCAAGACGGTTTTATATTTCGAGTTGGGCAAGATTGCAGCGTAAATCCTGCTTGTTGCGGCAGAGGTGGCAGATTCTTAAAAATTCCGCTATAATCCGTCTCTCTTTATCTGGGGGCGATCTTGGTTTCGACGGGGGTTGCGAAGCAGATGCGGGCATACCGGGGTCTCAGATTTCCCGTAAAACACTGAATCTAAATAGTCGCAAACGACGAAACTTACGCACTGGCCGCTTAAGGCCTGCCGTTGCAGCAGTTGGTCAATGGGCTGTGTAGCGCAAGCTACCGCAACGTCATTTTACATTGACTGGTTTCCTATCGGGTTACTTGGTAGGGAGTAAGATTTAAGGTAACTGGTTCCTAGAAGGCCTGTCGGTCGGCATGATAGGAATAAGATTTTAAATAGACACGACTAAGTATGTAGAACGCTTTGTAGAGGACTTTCGGACGGGGGTTCAATTCCCCCCGCCTCCACCAAGATATCCGATAAGTATCCTATACTTATCTTCATTTCTGTGTTTTTTGGCACACTATTGGCACATTTCCCATCAAAAAGCTGCTCGATTTTAGACTTTTCACGCTGCTTGTCGGCTAAGTCAATCCAGCGGGAATAGTTTTCAAGTAGCATCTTCATGGTGCTGTGTCCCATCTGCCGGGCTACCCACATGGGGTTGGCTCCGGCCATGAGGTTGAGTGTGGCAAATGTATGGCGGGTGTTGTAGGGTTTCCTGTACCTTACCCCCGCTATTTTTATTGCGTGCTGCCATGGTCTCCACGGCACTTTGTCGTTCTCAAACGGGCTGCCGGTTTTCGGATTGATGAAAACGTATCCGTTTGCCAGCCCTGTTCTTTGCCATTGCCTACGTAAGGCTTCTAAGGCACGGCTATTGAGCTCGATGTCTCGATAGCTGTGGGTTTTGGTACTTTTCAGCTTGCCAGCCACGGATGCTTTGTTTACGCGCACGCACTGCCTCTGGAAGTCGATGTCCTGCCAAGTGAGAGCGATGAGCTCGCTGGT
>NZ_JBQCVA010000005.1:0-65409 GCF_051962715.1 Neisseria sp. P0008.S010 | reverse complement strand
TTGCTTCTTTGGATTAGGTTTTCGTATTTCATTTGGAAATTGTAAATCTTCAGGATACTTTCGCAAGAGGTCTAGTGAATGAAAAAGATTTTATTATTTGCAGCGGCCGCATCCATATCTGCCGCCTCCGCCGCCGGCCTGTCTTTTCAGGATTTGAAAAAACTGGAAACAGTAGACGGCTATACGGCTTACGGTATGCAGTCCGAACTCACGCAGGAAGCCTATATTTGGGTGGATGGCGGAGAAAAAGACGGACAAATCGCCTCCATCAATCTAAACAACGTATTGGGCGGAGAAGCGGAATTTGCCATAGTGAAGGGCAAGACGCTGGCGGAATATGCGGATAACAGCGATCGGGCAGAGTTTTATCAAACCCAATGCGCCGATAAAACCGTCCGCAGAATGAATGCGCCCAATCAAGCATTGGGTGCACCCGTCCCCTTTGCCAAGCTCAATGGTGTCGGCAAAGTGGCGGCCGATTATTCGTGTTTGGGAAAATAGGCTGAAAAAGCCTGAAAAACCAAAACGGGATTTTTTATTTTGTTAAAATCCGATTTTCAGACGGCCTGTTTCCCGACGGGAATGCAGGCTGTCTGAAAACAAACATACTTTCAAAGCAGAAAAGGCAAATATGAACAAATTTTTAATATGCACCCTGCTGTGCGCACTGGCTCCCGCTGCGTTTGCCGCAGAACCCTCTTTTCAAAATTTGAAAAAGCTCGACACCGTAGACGGCTATACAACTTACGGTGGGGAATCTAAGAGTGGGGATGGATTCTATATTTTTGTGGATGGCGGTCACAAAGACGATCAAATCGCTTCCATCAATCTGGTAAGTGTATTTGGCGGCTATCCCGGGTTTGCCGTAGTGCAGGGTAAAACTTTGGCAGATTATTTCGGTAACCGAGATAAAGCAGAGGTTTATCACAGCCAGTGCGCCGATAAAACCGTCCGCAAATTGGATACCGCCAATAAAGTATTGGGTGAAGCCGTTCCGATTGCCAAGCTCAACGGTGTCGGCAAAATGGCTGCCCATATTTCGTGTATGGCTGAAGAAAGCTATAAGAAAAATCAAGAAAACAAAAAATAAGATTATTTATTTTGCTAAAATTCCGTTTTCAGACGACCTCTGCCATACCGGCCGTCTGAAAATGAAGATATTGAAAACCGCAAGGAAAAAAAATGAAAAAAACACTGATGTATACCCTGTTGTTGGCACTGGCCCCGGCCGCATTTGCCGCAGAGCCTTCATTTAAAGACATGAAAGAACTGGAAGCAGTAAACGGCTATATGCTGTACGGCTCGGATTACGATGATTTGGACAAAGCCTACATCTTCGTAGACGGCGGCAAAAAAGACAAAAAAATCGCTTCCATCAGCATGGCGGCCACTTATCAAACCGGTGCGGGTTTTGCCGTAACCCCTGCAAAAACATTGGGCGAATATATGAAAAATGCCGACAAGGCCGAGTTTTATCAAACCCAATGCGCCGAACAGACCGTACGGAAAATGGATCTGAAAAAGAAAGTAATCGGCGAACCTGTTCCATTCTCCAAACTCAACGGCGTAACCAAAGCGGCGGCAGGCGTATCTTGCCTGGTGGAAGCCGGTCAGAAAGAGGCCATGGAAAACGCCAAAAAATAAACATTCAGACGGCCTGTTTCCAAATAGGAATGCAGGCCGTCTGAAAACCGACCAACTCCAAAAGAGTAAAACATGAGCAGAATCACCATCGCCTTTCAAAAACTCAACGGCAGAAAAGCCCTGATTCCCTATATCACCGCCGGCGATCCGAACCTTGAAACCACATTGGAAACCATGCACGAAATGGCCGCCAACGGCGCGGACATCATCGAACTGGGCATCCCGTTTTCCGACCCGATGGCCGACGGCCCCGTTATCCAGCGCGCCGCCGAACGCGCCCTGGCAAACGGCGTCAGCCTGAAAAACGTATTGGAAACCGTGCGCCGTTTCCGTGAACGCGACAACGACACCCCCGTCGTCCTGATGGGCTACCTGAATCCGATACACAAAATGGGCAATGCAGAGTTTGCGCGTGCCGCCGCCGAGGCGGGCGTGGACGGCGTGCTCACCGTGGACAATCCCGTTGAAACCATTTCCCCGCTGCAACAAGAACTGCAGAAACACGGCTTGGATGCCATCTTCCTCGTCGCCCCGACCACCAGCGAAGAGCGGATGGCCGAAATCGGCAGACTCGCCAGCGGCTTTGTCTATTATGTGTCGCTCAAAGGCGTAACCGGCTCTGCACAGCTGAATACCGACGAAGTGGCGGCCAAAATCGCCGTCCTACGCCGCCACATCAGCCTGCCGATAGGCGTGGGCTTCGGTATTTCCGATGCCGAAAGCGCGCGTAAAATCGGCGCGGTGGCCGATGCCGTCATCGTCGGCAGCCGCATCGTGAAAGAAATCGAAAACAACGCCGGAAGCGAAGCAAAAGCCGTCGGCGCACTGGTAAAAAGCCTGAAACAGGCGGTTGAGGCCGTCTGAAAGGGCAGGGCGGCACAGTTCGGAAACATGAAACATGACGCGCGATGAATTGATGGATTTGGCCGGACGCATCCTGACGGAAGAAGACGATGAAGTCCTGAGCGGTTTGATGGAACAATTCGACCGCAACGTCCCCCACCCCGAAGGCAGCAGCCTGTTTTTCTACCCCGAAGGCTGGAACGCCTGCAACGGCGGTTTGACCGGCTACGCGCCAACTGCGGAAGAAGTGGTCGATACCTGTTTGGCCTACCGTCCGATTTGCCTGTAAACAGCACCGCCCATGCCGAAAAAACTGCCGTTTCATCGGCGCAAAACTTGCCTAAACAGCCGCCATTGGCTACCATGTGCGGCTTGAATTCCCCTCCGGCCCGCATTGCGGCGTGCCGTATTCCGAATCATCTAAACTTTCAGCCGGACATTGAGGCCGTCTGAAAAAACGGAGCAAACCATGAGTTGGTTAGACAAAATCCTCCCGCCGAAAATCAAACGCGAAGGCAAAGGCGAATCCGCCGTACCCGAAGGGCTGTGGCACAAATGTCCGGCCTGTTCCGCCACGGTTTATGCCACCGAATTGCAGCAAAACGCCAAAGTCTGCCCGAAATGCAACCACCACAACGCCATGTCGGCGCGCGAACGGCTTGATCTGCTACTTGATGAAGAGGGCCGCGAGGAAATCGGCGACAATGTGAAGCCGACCGACATCCTGAAGTTCAAAGACAGCAAAAAATACCCCGAACGTCTGACCGCCGCAAAAAAAGCCACCGGCGAAGACGACGCGCTGGTGGTGATGAAGGGAAAAATGAACGGCCTGCCGGTCGTCATTGCCGCATTTGAATTCCGCTTCATCGGCGGTTCGATGGGTTCCGTAGTGGGCGAACGCTTCGTCAAAGGCGTGCGTCGTGCGGTGGCCGACAACTGCACCTTTATCTGCGTGGCCGCATCGGGCGGTGCACGGATGCAGGAAGGCCTGAATTCTTTAATGCAGATGACCAAAACCAGTGCCGCGCTGCACCTGTTGAACGAAAAAGGCCTGCCGTTCATCTCCGTACTTACCGACCCGACCATGGGCGGCGTTTCCGCCAGCTTCGCCTTTTTGGGCGACATCGTGGTGGCCGAACCGAATGCCTTAATCGGTTTTGCCGGCCCGCGCGTGATTGAGCAGACCGTACGCGAAACCCTGCCCGAAGGTTTCCAGCGTGCCGAATTCCTGTTGGAAAAAGGCGCAATCGATCAAATTACCGACCGCCGCGAAATGAAAGAACGCTTGAGCGCATTGATTACCCTGCTGCGCCGTGAAGATCCCGTGGTGGCTGCTTAAGCGGCTTGCAACTCAATTAAAAGGCCGTCTGAAAACCTGTTTTCGGTTTTTCAGACGGCCTTTTTGGTATTGGGCAGGCCATTTCAACGCTGCCCGCACATTTGCAATGATTTTGCCCATTGCGGTGTATTACAACATGCGCTGTTCGATTGCGGCGTGTACGTGGTGGAAGGTAAGAACAGTGGCGCGCATTGATTACCCTGTTGTGCCATGAAGAACCTGCGGTTACTGCCTAAGCGGGTTGCAATCCAATTTAAAGGCCGTCTGAAAACCTGTTTTCGGTTTTTCAGACGGCCTTTTTGGTATTGGGCAGGCCATTTCAACGCTGCCCGCACATTTGCAATGATTTTGCCCATTGCGGTGTATTGCATACGCTGTTCGATTGCGGCGTGTATGTGGTGGAAGGCAAGAACAGTGGCACGCATTGATTACCCTGTTGCACTATGAAGAACCTGCGGTTACTGCCTAAGCGGGTTGAAATCGAATCAAAAGGCCGTCTGAAAAACCGTTTCCAGTTTTTCAGACGGCCTTTTGTCATTTGCCGATATTATTTCAACGCTGCCAGCACTTTCGCGGCGATTTCGCCCGTCGGTACAGTCTGCGCTTCGTTGTCGCGGCGTTCCGCGTATTCGACATTGCCTTCTTTCAAGGCGCGGTCGCCGATGACGATGCGGTGCGGGATGCCCAGAAGCTCGGAGTCATTGAGCAGTACGCCTGCTCGTTCGTCGCGGTCGTCGAGAAGGACGTCTGCGCCTGCCGCCAGCAGTTCGGCGTAGATTTTGTCGGCAGCTTCGCGCACGGCGTCTGATTTTTTGTAGTTCATCGGCACAATAACGACTTCAAACGGCGCCATCGCTTTTGTCCAGATGATGCCTTTTTCGTCGTTGTTCTGCTCGATGGCGGCGGCAACGACGCGGGTGATGCCGATACCGTAGCAGCCCATTTCCATGATTTGCGATTTGCCGTTGTTGTCGAGGAAGTTCACGTTCATGGCTTGGGTGTATTTGTCGCGCAATTGGAAGACGTGTCCGACTTCGATGCCGCGTGCCAGTTTCAGACGGCCTTGTCCGTCAGGGCTTTCGTCGCCTTCGACAACGTTGCGCAAATCGACAAACTCAGGCTCGGCGGCGTCGCGGCCGAAGTTGAAGCCGGTATAGTGGTAGTCGTCTTCGTTCGCGCCGATAACCCAGTCTGCGCCTTTTTCGGTGGCGAAATCGGCATAGACTTTGCCTGTGAAGCCGACAGGGCCGAGCGAGCCGCCGTTTGCACCGAACTGCACTCGGATGGCGGCAGGATCTGCCATGGTCAGCGGCGATTTCACGCCTGCGAGTTTTTCGGCTTTGATGTCGTTGAACTCATGGTCGCCGCGCAACAGCAATAAGACGATTTCGCCTTCGTTTTCGCCTTCGACCACGATGGATTTCAGTGTTTTTTCAATCGGAATGCTGAGGAAGTCAACCAATGAATCAATGGTTTTGACATTCGGCGTGTGTACTTTGGCCAGCTCTGCCTGAGCAGCTGCGCGTTCGCCTTTGAGCGGCAAGGTCGGAGCCAGTTCGATATTGGCGGCGTAATCGGAAGTGTCGCTGTATGCAATCACATCTTCGCCGCTTTCCGCTAACACTTGAAACTCGTGCGAACCGGTGCCGCCGATGCTGCCGGTGTCTGCGGCGACGGGGCGGAACTCCAAGCCCAGACGGGTGAAGATGCGGCAGTAAGCGTCGTACATGGCATCATAGGTCGTCTGAAGCGAGGCGTAGTCGGCATGGAAAGAATAAGCATCTTTCATGACGAACTCGCGCGCGCGCATGACGCCGAAGCGCGGGCGCACTTCGTCGCGGAATTTGGTTTGGATGTGGTAAAAGTTTTTCGGCAGTTGTTTGTAGCTGTTGATTTCTTTGCGCACGATGTCGGCGATGACTTCCTCACAGGTCGGGCCCATGCAGAAATCGCGGTCGTGGCGGTCTTTCAGGCGCAGCAGTTCTTTACCGTAAAATTCCCAGCGGCCGGATTCCTGCCACAGCTCGGCAGGCTGCACCACCGGCATCAGCAACTCCACGCTGCCCGCGCGCGCCATTTCTTCGCGCACGACGTTTTCAACTTTGCGCAACACGCGCAGCCCCATCGGCATCCAAGTATAAAGGCCGGACGCGTTGGCTTTAATCAGGCCGGCGCGAATCATCAGCTTGTGGCTGGCGAGCGCGGCTTCGGCAGGGGCTTCTTTCAGGGTGGAAATGAAAAATTGGCTGGCTTTCATAATGTTAAATCTTGTCAAATTGAGGGCAGGCGGATTTTACCGCGAAACGGCCGGAAGGGTATGTTTTTCTTGCCGACTACGAATGAGGCCGTCTGAAATAATGTTTTTCAGACGGCCTCTGTCATTTAAGGCTTATTTCCAAACCAAGAGCGCGTGGTTGCGTTTGCCGCGTCGTACGATGGTGTATTTGCCGAAACGTTTGTGCGCGTCGGTCAACAGATAGGCATCATCGGGGCGTTCGGCGGCGTGGTTCGGGTTGTTCGATTCGGCGGCTTGTCCGTTGAGCAATACCGCTTTGCTGTTCACAAAACCGCGCGCTTCTTTGTTGGACGAGGCCAAGCCGGTTTTGACCAAGGCTTCGACGACGTTGAGGTCGTCTGAAACTTCAAATGCGGGCAGGCCGTCGAGGGCGAGCTGTTCGAAGTCGCTTTCCGTCAGGCTGCTTTGGTCTTCGGCAAACAGGCTTTCGGAAATGCGCTGTGCAGCTTGCAGGGCGGCTTCTCCGTGAATCAGGCGGGTCATTTCTTCGGCGAGGATGCGTTGCGCTTCGGGCTTGGTGCCGCTGGCTTTGTCTTTCGCTTCGATGGCGTCGATTTCTTCGATGGACAGGAAGGTGAAGTATTTCAGGAATTTATACACATCGGCATCGGCAACTTTCAGCCAGAACTGGTAGAACTGATACGGCGAGGTTTTCTTCGCGTTCAGCCATACCGCGCCGCCTTCGGTTTTGCCAAATTTGGTGCCGTCGGATTTGGTGACCAGCGGCAGGGTCAGACCGAATACTTGTTTTTGGTTCAGGCGGCGGGTCAGGTCGATACCGGCGGTGATGTTGCCCCATTGGTCGGAGCCGCCGATTTCCAAAACCGCGCCATGACGTTTGTTCAATTCGGCAAAGTCGTAGCCTTGCAGCAGGGAATAGGCGAACTCGGTGAAGGAAATGCCTACGTCGTCGCGCTCGATACGCTGTTTGACGGATTCCTTGTTCAGCATGGCGTTGACGGAGAAATGCTTGCCGATGTCGCGCAGGAAGTCGAGGCAGTTCATGCTGCCGAACCAGTCGGCGTTGTTCGCCATAATGGCGGCGTTTTCGCCTTCAAAGCTCAAAAACGGTTTCAGTTGGTTGCGGATGTTTTCTACCCAGCCGGCAACGGTTTCGGCGGAATTCAAGCTGCGCTCCACCGCTTTGAAGCTGGGGTCGCCGATCATACCGGTCGCGCCGCCCACCAAAGCAATCGGCGTATGCCCCGCCTGCTGGAAACGGCGCAATGCCAACACGGGCAGCAAGTGGCCGATATGCAGGCTGTCGGCGGTCGGGTCGAAACCGCAGTAGAGGGAGATTTTTTGTTCGTTCAACAAAGCATCTAAGGCTTCGATGTCGGTAGTTTGCGCGATAAGGCCGCGCGATTGTAGGTCTTGGATAATTGATTTCACTGATATTCCTTGAGTAGTGCTTTTTTCAGACGGCCTTTGAATCATGCAGGCCGTCTGAAAAGTATTATCGGAAGGTTAATCGGATAGGGCGGTTTATTGTTGCCGCACCAGTTGCATAATGCCATCGTACGGCAAATCGGGCGTTGCGCCATGCAATGAGGCGTTCAAAGCACCCATTGCACAGGCGAAAGCCAGTATCTCTTCGGGCGGGCTGCCGGAGAGCAGTTTGAAAATAAAGCCTGCCAAAAAGCTGTCTCCCGAACCGACCGTATCGGCTACTTTGACGCGGTAGCCGTGATGGGCATGGAATCGGCCGTTATTCAGATACACCGCGCCATGTGCGCCTAATGTAACGCAGAGGTGCGGGGTACCGGTATGCCCGGCCAAATAGCGCATATTTTGTTCCAGGCTGCGGTATGGCGAACCGAAAGCTTCGGCCAGTTCGTAGAGTTCGTCGTCGTTGAGTTTGACCAAATCGGCCTGTTTCATCAGTCCGCGTACCCGTTCTGTGTCGTAGTGCGGTTTGCGCAGATTGACATCGAAAACGCGGAAGCGGGCGGCGGGCAGCAATTCGGACAAGGTTGCGCGGGATACCGGGTCCCGAGTGGACAGGCTGCCGAATACGAAGGCATCGGATTCGGCTACGCGGAGCAGGGCTTCTTCTGTAACGGTAATTTTGTCCCATGCGCAGGGATAAACGATGTCGTAAGACGCGCTGCCGTCTGGCTGAAGTATGACTTTGACCAAGCTGGTGGCGTGTTCATCATCGGTCTGAATTAAATCAACGGCCACGTTTTTGGCTTCGATTAAGCTCAGAAGCTGTTCGCCGTCTTTATCGTTGCCTTTGCGGCTGATGATGCTGCATTCCGCACCCAGTCCGCCCAGGCGGACCAATATATTTAAAGGTGCGCCGCCTAATACTTTCCCGTCGGGAAAGTCGTCCCATAAAACTTCGCCGAAGCTGCTGATTTTCATGTTAATCCTTTCGAAAGGCGGAAGGTTGTCGGAAAGCGGCCTGTGCAAAACCCGTTTTCAGACGGCCTTGAAGCATGGGGAGGCCGTCTGAAAAATTAGAATTGCTTATCTGCCAGCGGATAGCCTTTTGGAGTGCTGTAATGCCCTTTGGCGGCGTTATAGTTGAAGATAAAGGTCGTATTGCGGTATTTTTTTGCACCGTCGAAGCCGGATACGGTCAGTTGCAGCGGATAGAAGCCCGCGCTTGTTTTGCCGTCTTTCAATATTTTGATTTTGGAAGACAGGCTGTACAGTTTGTCCAGGCATTCGCGCCGTTCGGCAGCGGTGTTTTTGCGGTCTTCATAAAGATTGTCGGAACAGTTGCCCAACGCACCCGCGTTGTCTGCCTCGGCATTGATGCCGTCTTCTATGATTTTTCTTGCGCCGTCATGGGCAAACAGCAGATAGGTCGTACCCGAATAGCCCTGATGGATATCGTAATGCTGGGTTAAAAAGCCCCATTTGTCTTTGCCGAATTCATGCAACGACCAATATTTTGCATCGGGTGCATTGCCAAACGATCCGGCCCAGCCATGCGGTTGTGCGGCGAGGAGTTTCCAGTCGGTTCCTGCCTGTTTCAAGACAAATACGCCGGCCAAACCGGATTGGGCGTGTGAGCCGTCTTTTATGCCTTTTTCAAAATCGAATACATCGCCGGTAAACAGCAGGTAGGTCAGTTTACCCTGCGCGGTTTGGCGCGTTTCGCTTTTGGTTTGGTGCACGCAATATTCGCCCTTGTCTTTGACGTTTACTTGGTAACAGCGGTATTTTTGCGAATATTTCGGATAAAACTTCTGTACGATTTGCTGCGGCGTTTGCGCCTGAACGTTTGCTGCGGCGAGGGATAAAGCTATGCAGAGAACGGTTTTCTTCATGGATAACTTCCTTGTCGGTTAAACGGCGGAGTAATGTATTTCAGACGGCTTCTTTTGGCAGAAGGCCGTCTGAAAAGCAGTTACCTGGTTTACACGTTAAACAGGAAGTGCATCACATCCCCGTCCTGTACGACATATTCCTTGCCTTCTACGCGCATTTTGCCGGCTTCTTTGGCTTTGGCTTCGCCGCCGAGTGAGACAAAATCGTTGTAGGAAATGACTTGAGCGCGGATGAAGCCGCGTTCGAAGTCGGTGTGGATGACGCCGGCGGCTTGCGGGGCGGTGTCGCCTTTGTGAATGGTCCAGGCGCGGACTTCTTTGACGCCGGCGGTGAAGTAGGTTTGCAGGCCCAAGAGATCGTAGCCGGCACGAATCAGGCGGTTCAGGCCGGGTTCTTCCAAGCCCATTTCAGCGAGGAATTCGGCTTTTTCGTCTTCTTCCAATTCGGCGATTTCGCTCTCCATCGCGGCGCAAACGGCAACGACGGGGGCGTTTTCTTTTTCAGCCAATTCTTTCAGGCGGTCGAGGTGCGGATTGTTTTCAAAACCGTCTTCAGCAACGTTGCCGACATACATGGCGGGTTTGGCGGTAAGCAGGAACAGCGGTTTGAGCATGGCGAGTTCTTCCGCGTCCAAACCGAAGGAGCGGACGGGTTTGCCTTCGTCCAGATGCGGCAGCAGTTTTTTGCACAGCTCGACCAGTTTTTGCGCGTCTTTGTCGCCTGAGCGGGCGCGTTTTTCTTCGCGGACAATGGCTTTTTCGACGCTGGCGAGGTCGGCAAGGGCTAGTTCGGTGCCGATGGTTTCGATGTCGGCAATCGGATCGACTTTGCCTGCGACGTGGACAATGTTGTCATCGTCAAAGCAGCGCACGACGTTGACGATGGCGTCGGTTTCGCGGATGTTGGCGAGGAACTGGTTGCCCAAGCCTTCGCCTTTGCTCGCGCCTGCAACCAAACCGGCAATGTCGACGAACTCGACGATGGCAGGCTGCATTTTTTGCGGATTGACGATTTTCGCCAGCTCCGCCATGCGCGGGTCGGGTACTTCGACGATGCCGACGTTGGGTTCGATGGTGCAGAAGGGATAGTTCGCCGCTTCGATGCCCGATTGGGTCAGCGCGTTAAAGAGGGTGGATTTGCCGACGTTGGGCAGGCCGACGATGCCGCATTTCAAGCTCATGGTTTTTCCTGAATTCAGTAAAGAAAATTTAACGCGCGATTGTAGCATAAACCGTGCGTTTCAGGCCGTCTGAAAGACGGGTTACCACCAATGCAGGGCGGTACGCTTGGTTTGCATGTCGATTTGAAACCGGCGCGATTTGTCGTTCCATTTCAACGGTCGGCTGCATTTTTCATAGCCGTCCCGTTTTTCGCTTTCGGGCGTTTGGCCGCAGTATGTGCCCGCCATGCCGAGGTAAAGTTTCGCCTGTTTGCCGACATAATCGATTTTTGCACCGAACGCGCTGTAATAAAATGCTTTTTCGGCTTTTCCATCCGCACGGCCGAGAAAAACGGTAACGCCGCCGCCGTTGCGGTTGCCGAACATTCCCACCGAACCGGTCGCGCCGTAGCATTGCAGTTCGCTATCGTCGAGGACATAGTCGGTGATGCCGTCTCCGTTGAGGTCGGCCCGTTCGACAGCCTGTTGGAAACCGTGCGGCCGGCCGCCCAAAAGGCGGCAGAAGCGGGCCAGTTCCTGCAATTCGCTGTCTACGGAGGTAGGGAGTTTTGCGCCGTAAACGGGTTGCATCAGGATTGCGCCGATGAGGAGAAGTTTTTTCATGGTGATACTCTGTGTGTGGGGAGGTTCTTTCAGGCTGTCTGAAAACGGCGGCATTATAACGGCATGTATGCGGTATGGTTTTGCTTTATGTCAGAAGCGGGCAGGGGGCTTGGGCATATGCTTTTTTCAGACGGCCTCTTGGCCTGTTTGCCGCCCTGCCGCTTATTTCTTTTCTCTGCTTGATAAGAGGCCGTCTGAAAAACTGTTTTACTTTTCAGACGGCCTTTCATCACTAAAAGAAAGAATCAACGCGTTACCGGTTTATATTTAATCCGTTTCGGTTTCGCACCCTCTTCGCCCAAACGGCGTTTCTTATCGGCTTCATATTCCTGATAGTTGCCGTCGAAGAACACCCATTTCGAATCGCCTTCGCACGCCAGAATATGCGTGGCGATGCGGTCGAGGAACCAGCGGTCGTGCGAAATGACCATCACGCTGCCGGCAAATTCCAGCAATGCATCTTCCAGCGCGCGCAGGGTTTCCACGTCCAAATCGTTGGACGGCTCGTCCAGCAGCAACACATTGCCGCCGCTCAACAAGGTTTTCGCCAAGTGCAGCCTTCCGCGTTCGCCGCCGGAAAGCTGCCCCGCGATTTTGCTTTGGTCGCTGCCTTTAAAGTTAAAGCGTCCCAAATATTGGCGTGCGGGGATTTCAAACTGTCCGACCTGCAAAATATCTCGGCCTTCGGCGATGTTGTCGAACACGGTTTTGTCGTTTTGCAAACCTTCGCGGCTTTGGTCAATCAGGCTCATTTTCACGGTTTGCCCGATTTTCACTTCGCCGGAATCAGGCTGTTCTTTGCCCGCAATCATTTTAAACAGCGTCGATTTACCCGCGCCGTTCGGGCCGATGATGCCGACAATCGCGCCCGCAGGCACTTTGAAGCTCAAATCGTCAATCAGCACCTTGTCGCCAAACGATTTGGAAACATTCACAAATTCAATCACTTCGTTACCCAAACGCTCGGCGACGGGAATAAAGATTTCCTGCGTTTCATTGCGTTTTTGGTATTCGTAGTTGCTCATTTCTTCAAAACGCGCCAAACGCGCTTTGGACTTGGCTTGGCGGCCTTTGGCATTTTGGCGCACCCATTCCAGTTCCTGTTTCATCGCCTTCACGCGCGCGGCTTCGGATTTTGCCTCGTTTTCCAAGCGTTTTTCTTTCTGCTCCAGCCAAGACGAGTAATTGCCTTTCCACGGAATACCGTGGCCGCGGTCGAGTTCCAAAATCCATTCGGCGGCGTTATCGAGGAAGTAGCGGTCGTGCGTTACGGCAACGACTGTGCCGGGGAAGCGCACCAAGAATTGCTCCAGCCATTCGACCGATTCCGCATCCAAGTGGTTGGTCGGCTCGTCCAGCAGCAGCATATCGGGCTTGCTCAACAAGAGTTTGCACAAGGCAACACGGCGTTTTTCACCGCCGGACAGATGGCCGATTTTGGCATCCCATTCCGGCAGGCGCAGCGCATCGGCGGCAATTTCCAATTCGTGTTCCGCACCGCCGCCCGTGGACGAACCCGCCGCGATAATCGCTTCCAAGCGGCCCTGCTCTTCCGCCAGCGAGTCAAAATCCGCATCGGGATTGGCATACTCGGCATACACTTCTTCCAAACGTTTCTGCGCGGCGGCCACCTCGCCCAAACCGCTTTCCACTTCCTCGCGCACGGTTTTTTCAGGATCAAGCTCCGGCTCTTGCGGCAGATAGCCGATTTTGATGCCGCCCATCGGCACGGCCTCGCCCTCAAATTCCTTATCCACACCCGCCATAATCCGCAGCACGGTGGACTTGCCCGCGCCGTTCAAACCGAGCAGGCCGATTTTCGCGCCTGGGAAGAAGGAAAGGGAAATATCTTTAATGATGGTTTTCTGCGGCGGCACCACCTTGCTCACGCGCAGCATGGAATAGACGTATTGTTGGGACATAGTATTCTCAATTCAGTCAAACAAATTTCAGACGACCCATTTTAACCGATTGCACCGATTGTTGCTTGCACGGATGATATTTTAAGAAAAAATAGATGAAGATAAATCGGAATTAGCCGATTTAAGCCGATGTTCGGGTGATTTTGAATCGCGGCGGACATTGTGCGGAAGGGTGCGGATACGGCATATCAATTGAAGCCCAGCCTTTGAAATTTGGATTTGAAGCCGTCTGAAAACAGGTTTCAGACGGCCTCCTTTTCTATTTTTCTATTTTGGGGGAAATTGGATATCGATGTGTAATTGAACTTACGCCACGAAATCCAAGCCTATGTCCAACGAGCGGCTGCTGTGGGTCAGATAGCCGAGGGCGATGCCGTCTACGCCGGTTTGTGCTACGCGTTTCAGGCGGTCGAAGCCGATGCCGCCCGATGCTTCGCAATAGATGGTGTGGGGACGGGCGGTTTGCGTGTGGCAGCGGTTTGCTGCTTCTTTCAAGGTTTCGTCGTCCATATTGTCTAGCAAAATCCGTTCCGTGCCCGCTGCGATGGCTTCGTCCAGTTGTGCCAGCGTGTCCACTTCGATTTCTACGCAAGTCAACGGTCCGACCGCCTGTTTTGCCTGCCGCACGGCTTGGGCGATGCTGTCGCAATAGGCGAGGTGGTTGTCTTTGATGAGTACGGCGTCGTCCAAACCCATGCGGTGGTTCACGCCGCCGCCCGCCCTGACGGCGTATTTTTGCAGGACGCGCAGCAGGGGGATGGTTTTGCGGCTGCACACGATGTCTGTGCCGTATTCGGCGACTTCGGCAACGGCACGAGCGGTGGCGGTGGCGATGCCGCTTAAGTGTGTGAGGTAGTTGAGCGCGGTGCGTTCGGCGGCGAGCAGCGCGCGGGCGTTGCCTTCGACGGCGGCAAGCGTCTGACCTGCGCAGACGGCTTGCCCGTCGTGGATTTCGGCTTGTAAGCGGACGGACGGATCCATCGTCTGAAAGGCAAGACGTGCCAAGTCCATGCCGGCGATGACGCCGTTTTCGCGGCTGACGAGGAAGAGTTTGGCGGTTTTATCGGGGGCGATGACGGCGGCGGACGTAATGTCGCCGCGCCTGCCCAAATCTTCGCTCAAGGCTTGTTCCACCATGGGGCGCAACAGGGTGTCGGGCAGGGGGAAGAGGGTGTTTTCAGACGGCATGGGGTTTCCTTTGTTGAAAAATATTGGTGTTGCGGCGAGGTTAAAACTTCATTTAAGGCCGTCTGAAAACGGGCTAACGGCTGCCCAGCGGCAGTCCAATGTCCGAAATCAGCCTGTCGGGCAGGACGTCGTCGCGGAAGCGGTAAAGCTGCGCGGGACGGCCTTTGCTGCCCGATACGCCGGTATCCGACGGCTCGATGAGGTTTTGCTGCTGAATCTGGCGGCGGAAGTTTTGCTTGTGCAGCAATCTGCCGCTGATGGCTTCGACGCTGTTTTGCAGTTGCAGCAGCGTGAATTCGGGCGGCATCAGTTCGAAAATCACGGGGCGGTATTTGATTTTGGCACGCAGGCGGGACAGGGCGGTCGCCAACACGCGGCGGTGGTCGTGGCGCATGGGCTGCCCCGTGGGCGTGAAGTCGAAGTTTGCCTGCGGCTCGGCGGCCTCCGCTATCAGGCCGCTTTCATACAGCATTTCATAGCGTTGCAAAACGTATTCTTCCGACCAGTTTTCCGGTTCGACCCCCCAACACAAATGAATGCGCTTGAGCCGCTTTTGGCGGACTTCCTCCGTGTCCGCCGAGTTTGCCCAAATGCGCAGGCGGCTGACGACGGCGTCGCGCTGCCTGCCGTCGGTACGCAAATCTTCCCACGGGAAATAGTCGTAGCAGTCCTGCCATTTCGCGTCGGGATGCAGGATGCTGTCGGCTGCCTCGCGCACCAGCCCCAAGTAGCTGACGTACAAGACGGGCATACCGTGTTCGTTGCGGCGGTGGGTATCGACAAAGGTGTAAAGCTGTTCCACATAGCCCATAGGCTGCGAAGTCTGCTTGGCGACCCACAGTTTCACGCCCGCCTGCAGGGAATTGCGCAGGGGGGAGAGCGGGCCGTTGGGCAGGAGCGTGCCTTGGGCGACGGTCAACACCCGCAGGCCGCCGTCGGTAACGGCAATCAATACGGGAACCAGCTCGACGATGCTTTGCGGCGGGGCTTCGGCTTCGGGGTAGGCGTCCATGCTCGGCTTTCTGCGGGTGGGAAAGGCTTTATTGTAAACCAAAGCGGTTTGTCGGAACGAAGCGGGTCGGTTTTGCGGTATCTCAAACCTGTTTTCAGACGACCTTGCATATTATACTCAAGTTGAGCATAATATAAAAACAGTTTGAAAAACAGACGGCAAACCTTCATGCCGCCTCAAAAACCAGCTACAAGGAAACATCATGCAAACCGCCGCCCGCCGCTCGTTCGACTACGATATGCCCCTCATCCAAACGCCGACTTCCGCCTGCCAAATCCGTCAGGCGTGGGCGAAGGTTGCCGACACGCCCGACCGCGAGACGGCAGGCCGTCTGAAAGACGAAATCAAGGCCTTGCTGAAGGAGAAAAACGCGGTCTTGGTGGCGCATTATTATGTTGATCCGCTGATTCAGGATTTGGCTTTGGAAACGGGCGGATGCGTGGGCGATTCGCTGGAGATGGCGCGTTTCGGTGCGGAACACGAAGCCGATACGCTGGTGGTGGCGGGCGTGCGCTTCATGGGCGAGAGCGCGAAAATCCTCTGCCCTGAAAAAACGGTGCTGATGCCTGATTTGGAAGCGGAATGTTCTTTGGATTTGGGTTGCCCGGAAGAGGCGTTTTCGGCGTTTTGCGACCAACACCCCGACCGCACGGTGGTGGTGTACGCCAACACTTCCGCTGCCGTGAAAGCGCGTGCCGATTGGGTGGTCACGTCTTCGGTGGCGTTGGAAATCGTGTCGTATTTGAAATCGTGCGGCGAGAAGCTGATTTGGGGACCCGACCGCCACCTCGGCGACTATATCCGCCGCGAAACGGGTGCGGATATGCTGTTGTGGCAGGGTTCGTGCATCGTCCACAACGAATTTAAAGGGCAGGAGCTGGCGGCACTGAAGGCGGAGCATCCCGACGCAGTGGTGCTGGTTCATCCTGAATCGCCGCAAAGCGTTATTGAATTGGGCGACGTGGTCGGTTCGACCAGCAAACTGCTCAAAGCCGCCGTATCGCGTCCCGAAAAAAAATTCATCGTAGCGACCGATTTGGGCATCCTGCACGAAATGCAAAAGCAGGCGCCCGACAAAGAATTTATCGCCGCCCCGACTGCGGGCAACGGCGGAAGCTGCAAAAGCTGCGCGTTCTGCCCGTGGATGGCAATGAATTCGCTGGGCGGCATCAAATACGCCCTGACAAGCGGACACAACGAAATCCTGTTGGAAAGAAAACTGGGCGAAGCCGCCAAACTGCCTTTGCAGCGTATGCTCGACTTCGCGGCGGGACTCAAACGCGGGGATGTGTTCAACGGCATGGGGCCCGCCTGATTTGCCCGTCAATATTATAGTGGATTAAATTTAAATCAGGACAAGGCGACGAAGCCGCAGACAGTACAAATAGTACGGAACCGATTCAATTGGTGCTTCAGCACCTTAGAGAATCGTTCTCTTTGAGCTAAGGCGAGGCAACGCCGTACTGGTTTAAATTTAATCCACTATACCGTTTCAGACGACCTCTCAAACAAGGAAACACCATGCAAACCGATTGCGACGTATTGATTGCCGGAAACGGGCTGGCGGCACTGACGCTCGCCCTGTCGCTGCCTGAATCGTTCCGCATCGTCATTTTGTGCAAAAACCGGCTGGACGACACCGCCAGCCGTCATGCACAAGGCGGGATTGCGGCGGCGTGGTCGGGAGAGGACGACATCGAAAAACACGTTGCCGATACCTTAGAAGCGGGCGCGGGTTTGTGCGACGAAGCCGCCGTCCGCGCCATCCTGTCGCAGGGCAAACCGGCAATCGAATGGCTGTTGGCGCAGGGCGTGGCGTTCGACCGGAATCATAACGACCTGCACCTGACGCGCGAAGGCGGGCATACCTGCCGCCGAATCGCCCACGTCGCCGACTACACGGGCGAAGCCGTCATGCAGAGCCTGATTGCCCAAATACGCCGCCGCCCGAACATCCGCGTTTACGAGCAGCAGATGGCGTTGGATATCCAAACCGAATCAGGCGCGGCGTGCGGACTGACTGTCCTCGACCGCCAAACGCAAGGAACCTACCGCATCCGCGCCCGCCATACCGTACTTGCAGGCGGCGGCTTGGGACAGATTTACGCCGCCACCACCACGCCGCCCGAATGCACGGGCGACGCCATCGCCATGGCGATACGCGCAGGCTGCGCAGTCGAAAACCTCGAATTTATCCAATTCCACCCCACAGGCTTGGCAAGGTCGTCTGAAAACGGCCGCACCTTCCTGATTTCCGAAGCCGTGCGCGGCGAAGGCGGCATTCTGACCAACCAAGCGGGTGAACGGTTTATGCCGCATTACGACCGCCGCGCCGAACTCGCGCCGCGCGACATCGTTGCCCGCGCCATCGCCGCCGAAATCGCCAAACAAACGCAAGATTTCGTCTCGCTCGACATCAGCCATCAACCCGCAGAGTTCGTCCGTCAGCATTTCCCGTCCATCCATCGGCACTGCCTGTCCCAATGCGGTTTGGACATCACGCGCCAAGCCATCCCCGTTCGCCCCGTGCAACACTACACCTGCGGCGGTATCCAAACCGACCCCAGCGGCAGAACCTCCCTGCCGCAGCTCTACGCCTTGGGCGAAACCGCTTGTACCGGACTGCACGGAGCCAACCGCCTCGCCAGCAACTCCCTACTCGAATGCGTCGTGACCGCAAGGCTCTGCGCCCAAGCCATCGCAGACGGACAAGCATTCCAAGCCAAAACGTCTCCAAGGTCGTCTGAAAGCCCCTCCTCCGAAACAGGCATCTTTTCAGACGGCATCCAAAGCGCATTCAGCCGCCCCGCCCTGCAAGCGTTCAACCAACGCCATCTGGGCATTCTCCGCAACGATACCGGCCTGCGCCGCGCCATCGCCCAACTGCGGCTTTGGAAGCAAAACCAAGCCGAGCCGCACACCGCGTCCGAATACGAAAACCGCAACCTGCTCGAATGCAGCCTCGCCGTCGCCCAAGCCGCATACGCCAGGCGGCAAAACATCGGCGCGCATTTCAATACCGACTTGGCGGCATGTTTCAACTGGCAGGAGCGGGAAGCAGGCTGACAGTTTTTCCCTAATAGGAAGAAGAGGCCGTCTGAAACCTTGTCTTCAGACGGCCTTTCAATCCATTTTCATTATTTTTTTCTTAAACCGTCCTGGTCTTCCCTGTCGATTCGTAACCCGTCTATTCGTAAACTTTATTATCTGTGAAGCAAAAAATCTTTTAGATTTTCATTCAAAAAAATGTATTTTCTCCCATTTTTTCGTTTGAGAAAATGTATTATAAAAATAAATTTTCCTTAGAAAAAATGTATTTTAGCCTGTATAATCAGCCTGATATTTGGTTTTCGAGAGAAATCATGCAGCGCGAAATCATCCAATCTTTAGAAAAGTGGAAACACAAAGCCAATCGCAAGCCTTTGATTATTCAAGGTGCAAGGCAAGTTGGTAAAACTTGGGCGATGAAGCATTTCGGCAAACGGCATTTTGCCAAAACCGCCTATATCAATTTTGACAACAATCCGCGCATGAAAACCCTGTTTTCGGGCGATTACGACATCGGCCGCCTGCTGCTCGGTTTGAAAATCGAAAGCGGCGTGGATATCCAAGCCGAAGATACTTTGCTGATTTTCGATGAAATTCAAGAAGTACCGCAAGCCCTGTCATCGCTCAAATATTTCTATGAAAATGCACCGCAGTTTTATATTGTTGCCGCCGGTTCGCTGTTGGGCGTGTCGCTGCACCATCAGGTATCTTTTCCCGTCGGCAAGGTGGAATTTTTACCGCTTTACCCGATGGATTTTCACGAATTTCTGACTGCACTTGGCGATGAAAATTTGGTTCAGCTGCTTAGGATGAAGGATTGGGCATTGATTTCGGCGATGAAGAGCCGCTATATCGAGCGATTGCGCCAATACTATTTTGTCGGTGGGATGCCCGAAGCAGTGCAAACCTTTATTGATACGCAAAATGTAGATGAAGTCCGCCAAGTGCAGCGACATTTGCTGACGGCATACGAACAAGATTTTTCTAAACACATTTCAGACGGCCACACCGTACAGCGTGTGCGCGCCTTATGGAATGCGATTCCGGAACAACTGGCAAAAGAAAACAAGAAGTTTATTTATGCCCAACTGCAAAAAGGCGCGCGCAGCAAAGATTACGAAACCGCCCTGCAATGGCTTGAAGACAGCGGCTTGGTGCATATCGTGCCGCGCGTCAAAAAGCCGCATTTGCCGCTTTCCGCCTATCAAGACAACGCTTTCAAACTCTTCGGTTTGGATGTTGGCCTGCTTGCCGCCCAAAGTCATTTGGATGCGGCGACCCTATTGGAAGGCAACCGCATTTTTATTGAATTCAAAGGTGCGCTGACCGAACAATATGTTTTGCAACAACTGATTGCCACGCAAGACAATCCTGTCTTCTATTGGGCAACCGAAAAAGGAACGGCTGAGGTGGATTTCGTCCTGCAACGCGGACAAGGGGTTGTACCGATTGAAGTGAAGGCCGAAGAGAATTTGAAAGCGAAGAGCTTGAAAGTTTATGTGGAACAGTTTGCACCCGAACAGGCATTGCGGTTTTCGATGGCGGATTATCGGGAACAGGACTGGATGGCGAATGTGCCGTTGTATGCCTGTTCTGATTTATGAATCGGGTTTTAAATTTTTGCGGCCAGTTAGGCTGATTAAAAATAGAATTTTGATAAATTTCGAGAAATTAAGAATGTCAGAATATCCGGCCGTATTGCACATCACTAAGGCACAACTCCCGATCTAATGCCAAAAGGCCGTCTGAAATATCAACTTTTGCTTCGCAGAAGTTGATATTTCAGACGGCCTTTTTTGTTTTCGCGTTTACTTTTCCAATGCGTCGCGCAGTTTTTGCTCAATCAGGTCAGCATCAAAGGATTTGGCAATCAGTTCGAAACGGCTGTCGCGCCGCCAGGCGACTTGGTTGGCGCCCCATTGCCCGTCCACCCAGTTGAGCCATACCCAGGTGCCGAGCACTTGGAAGACGCCTTTAGCGCGGACGAGGCCTTCGGTCAGTTTCGGTAGGTCGTTGAAAAAGTTAGTCAGCCTCTCGCCGTCAAAATCTTGTCCGGCTGGGAAGGTAAAGCCCTGCGACTGGAAGCCCATGGTGTTGTCGGGCAGGGCTTTGAGGCGGTAGCGTGATTTTTCGATGACGGGGATGTCCAGCCATTGGATGTCGAGTTGTGCGTTTTGCACTTCGACCACTTTGGCTTTCGGCGGGAACAGTTTGGCCGCTTTGTCATGGAATTCGGCAAGTTGTTCGGGGGTGCAGAGGTCGGTTTTGCTGGCGACCAAGATGTCGCAGATGCCGATTTGGTCTTTGTACAGGGCTTGCTGGGCGTAGTCGGGGTTGATGAATTGGCGCGGATCGACCACTGTAAAGACGGCGGCGATTTCGAGCCGGTCGGCGAAGGGGGCGGCTTTGAGTTCGTCGATGACGCTGGCGGCGTGTGCCAGGCCGCTGGCTTCTATCATGATGCGGTCGGGTTCGTTGCGCAGCAGTTTGGCCAACGCGCTGCCCATTTGCGGCCCGGCGGCGCAGCAGAGGCAGCCGCCGGCGATTTCAGCCACGGGGATGCCTTCGTCGCTCAATACTGCGCCGTCGATGCCGATTTCGCCGAATTCGTTGACTAATATCACCCATTTTTCATTTGGGTCTTTTTGCGCCATCAGGCTTTTCAGCGCGGTGGTTTTGCCTGTGCCTAAAAAGCCTGAAATCAGGTGGACTTTGGTTTTTTTTATCGGCATTTTGCACAGATTCCTGTCAGTACGAGGTGTTTTTCGGTCAGCGAGAAGCCTGTGTCGGCGACTGCCTGCTGGAGGTCGCCCCATTGTCGGCTCAGGGATTGTTCGTCCACCGCGCCGCATTCGGTGCAGACGAGGATGAAGGCGCTGTGGCCGCTGCCGGTGTGTTCGGCGTGGCCGTGTTCGCAGCAGTTGTGGCGGGCGTGGCTGCATAAGACGTAGCCGTTTACCGCCGCGATTTTGTGCAATACGCCCAGTTCGGCCCAGAAGTCCAGTGCGCGGTAGGCGGTGGGCGGTGCGACCGGGGTCTTGCTGTGTTGCTGCATTTGCGAGAGGACGTAGTAGGCTTTGATGACGCCTTCGTGCTCCAATACGATGTCCAGCACCTGTTCGCGCAATGCGGTAACTTGTGCGCCTTTGGCGCGGGCTTGCTCGATGATTTTCTGTTTCATTTTATCGGTTCCGTTTTTCAGACGGCCTCTGCGGCCGGCAGGGTGGTTGCAAGGTGTTTATTATAGCTTTAATTCTTCAGGCCGTCTGAAAAGCATGAGGCGGGGTTTGGTGTGCGGGCGTGCTTTTTGGCTATAATGCGGGCCGTCTGAAAAAAGGAAGAGTTATGCAGAAAATCACGCTGATTGCCGCCTGTGCCGACGGTAATGTAATCGGTATCGACAATGCGATGCCTTGGCATTTGCCGGAGGATTTCGCTTTTTTTAAAGCCTATACGTCGGGCAAGCCGGTGGTGATGGGGAGGAAGACTTGGGATTCGCTGCCGAAGAAGCCGTTGCCGAACCGCCGCAATATCGTGGTCAGCAGGCAGGCGGGAGGTGTGTTCGAAGGCGCGGAAACCGCTTCCGGCCTGGCTCAGGCTGTCGCTATGTGCGAGGGGGCGGAGGAGATCGTGGTGATGGGCGGGGAACAGGTTTACCGTCTCGCCATGCCGTCGGCCACCGACCTGCGGATTACGGAAATCGGCCTGCGGGTGGAGGGGGATGCTTTTTTTCCCGAAATCGATCTGGCGGTTTGGCAGGAGGCCGGACGTGAGGCGCATGTTGCGGAAAACGGTTTGGAGTATGCGTTTGTGCATTATGTCCGCCGTGCATGACGGGCGGTAGTTTAAAGGCCGTCTGAAAACCCGGAAAAGGTTTTTCAGACGGCCTTTTTGTTGTCCGGCGGTTTAGCGGCTGTTTTTCATCAGCCTTTGTTTTTCCCGTTTCCAGTCCGCTTCTTTCATGCTTTGGCGTTTGTCGTGTTGTTTTTTGCCTTTGGCCAGGCCGATGTCCATTTTGATGTAGCCGCGTTTGTAGTGCATATTGAGCGGGACGAGGGTATAGCCGCTGCGTTCGACTTTGCCGATGAGCTTGTTGATTTCGCTTTGCTTCAACAGTAGTTTGCGTTGGCGGACGGGATCGGGTTTGACGTGGGTGGAAGCGGTGGGCAGGGCGGTGATGTGGCAGCCGACCAGGTAGAATGCCCCTTTTTTCCAGTGTATGTAGCTTTCTTTGAGCTGCACCCGTCCGGCGCGGATGGCTTTGACTTCCCAGCCGTCCAATACCAGGCCGGCCTCGAGTTCGTCTTCGATAAAGTAGTCGTGAAAGGCTTTTTTATTGTTGGCAATGCTCATTTTTCAATCCGCTGTTTTTTTCAGACGGCATTGTATCAGATATTGAGGCACTCCCCCTTTCCGCCGTATTCCGAGGGCGGGGTATAATCGCGCTTTTTGATGTGAAGGCTTGAAGGATGAAGGGGCAGGGAAAATGGCTGGCGGCGGCGGTGTTGCTGCTGGTGTTTGCGGCGGCAAAACTGGCGGGGCTATATTGGTGGCAACAGCAGCAGCCTGCCGCCGAATCTGTGGCATGCGATATAGGCCGCGGCTGCACGCTGCCAAACGGCGCCGTGTTGCGTTTTACGCCGGCTGCGGGTTTGAAAACGCCGTTTGATATTGCCTTATCCGGCAGCGGGACGGAGAAAGCCGTGTGGGTGAGTTTTTCGATGCGGGATATGGATATGGGCTTCAACCGCTATGACTTACACCGTCAAGCAGACGGCGGCTGGCTGGCACAAAACGTGCGCCTGCCGCTTTGTACCGAAGCACGGCATGATTTCTTGGCCGATGTGTCGGTGGACGGGCAGGTTTACCGCGTGCCGTTTACGGCTTACTGATTCTGTTTCAACTTTACTGGCCATACGTTCCCGATGCCATGCAGCAAGACGCGGGCATTCAAACCCAGGCTAATAGAAAAGCGGGTTTGCCGTTCATGATGTCGGCAAACCCGCCATGTTTTTTGCAAACCGCATCTCCTGCCTGTTTATTTCTAGCAATAGATAGTTAAAACAGCAGTTTAGGCTTTACCCGTACTGCCGAAACCGCCTTCCCCGCGCTGGCTGGCGGCAAATTCGTTGACGATTTTAAATTCGGCCTGCACGACGGGGACGATGACCATCTGGGCGATGCGTTCGAACGGTTCGACGGTAAACGGCGCGTTGCCCCGGTTCCAAACCGAAACTTTGAGTTCGCCCTGATAGTCGGAATCGATGAGGCCGACCAAATTGCCCAAAACGATGCCGTGTTTGTGTCCCAGCCCGGAGCGCGGCAATATCATGGCGGCGTAGCCCGGGTCGGCCAAATGAACCGCCAAACCGGTCGGGATGAGGAATGTTTCGCCCGGCTTGATGGTGGCGGCCGTGTCTATACAGGCGCGCAAGTCGAGCCCGGCCGAGCCGGGCGTGGCATACGCGGGCAACTGTTCGGCCATTTTCGGATTAAGGATTTTGATTTCTACCGGAAGGTGCATATGGATATCCGTATCGGTTTGTATAAATTGGGAATTATACGGCCGGATATTTTTTTTAACAAATACTGGCAAAACCTTACCAAAATGGTTACAATATAACAATCGAAACAAGTCATACACAGGATGAAAAATGAAGAAGCAAGTTGTATTGGCGGCAGTGCTGTCGGCTGCCGTGTTTTCCGCACATGCACACCGCGTTTGGGTAAAGACAGACCATACCCACGGCGGCGAAATTTTGAAAGCGCAGCTGGGCTATGGCGAGTTCCCCGAATTTGAACCGATTGCCCAAGAGCGGCTGCATATTTTCAGCAAACCGATGCGGCTGTATACCGACAAAGGCCATGAGGATTTGGTGCAAAAGGGCGAATTCAATTACCAATATGAAAGCAAAAAACCGGTACGCGAAGGCAGCTTTTTGGTAACAGCGGAATACCAGCCGACTTTCTGGTCGAAAAACAAAGCCGGTTGGAAAAAAGTCAATATGACCGAAATGCCGGATGCCGAATATTGCGAACAAACGCGGATGTACGGCAAAAACATCGTCAATGTCGGCCATGACAGCGCGGATACCGCGGTGATTACGCGCCCTGTGGATCATCTTTTGGAAATCGTACCGCTGGATAATCCCGCCAATGTGCGCGTAGGCGAACTGTTTAAAGTAAAAGTGCTCTATAAGGGCGAGCCTTTGGCCAATGTTCCGGTTACCGCGACATTCGAAGGCTTCGACCTGAGCGACCGCAAAAAATCACACAAAGTAGAGGCGCAGGCCTTCTACGATGTAACCGCAGCCGACGGCACGGTGGACATCATTCCGCTGCGTCAGGGCTTTTGGAAGGCAAGCGTGGAATACAAAGCCGATTATGCCGACCAAAAAGTATGCCAAAAACAGGCTTCATACAGCACACTGACTTTTGAAATCGGGCATACGCACCACTAAGGATTTTTAACCGTTTGCTTTAGGCCGAACCCGGTTCGGCTTATGTGGGGGGAAGGCCGTCTGAAAACGTTTTCAGACGGCTTTTTTTATTTTTGTCGGATGCGGTTTTGAGAAATACCCTGTTAGAATAGAAATATAGCGTTTCCCTTTAATTACCATCCCACCTGATGCTTTAAAGAAATTCCGCGCCTTCCGAAGCCGAAAAACTGAAAAGCCGAAATTCTCGCCATCTGGGACGCCGTGCTGCCGATGTTGAAGCCGGTTAAATAACGGAAAACGGTGCTGTGATGGAGTGTAATCCCGTGGTGTTTGCGCAGGTAGGCGCATACTTGTTAGGGACTGAGTTTGCGGCAGATAAGGGTGTCGATGTGTTGGATCAGCTGCGAATCGAGCTTATAGGGTTTGCGCCGGTGCTGTTTGGTCAGCCGGCTTTGCCGTTGGGCTTTAGCGGGATAGGTATTGGATATGGTATCGTTCGTCTTGGGTCAGTTGTGTGCAGCTCATGACAATCTTTCTTGCAGGAAAGGCCGTATGCTGCCGCATACCGGCCTTTTTCTGTTATGGAAAGTTGCACTTCAAATGCGAATCCGCTGGCCTTTCCCTTCAAAACCGATACTTCAAACTCAACAGCCATTCGTTTTGGCGGTAGCGGTAATATACCGTGTTGCTGCGCGCGATTGTGCGGCGGAAGCGCAGTTCGGGATATACGCCTTTGATATTCCATTGCGGAAAACCCGCCGCAGCCATCATGATGTATTGCTTGTCGCGCCGCCGCCTGTTGTCGCTGACGAAACTTGCCGCGTCATACAGGCTGCGGCGGTAGAGCAGGATGGCGTTTAAATAAGTACCGCCCGGAAACAGCCGGTATGCGCCCAGCCGTGCCGTATATTCTTTGCTGGAAGAGGATTTTTCGGGATAGGCTTTGCGGGCGGCATCGAAGTTGGCAAGCAGGCCGCTTTTCGGCGTGATGGAAAATTCCGCTCCTCCGCCCAGTTCGTATTGTTTGAAATCGGCAAAATAAGTTTTGCTTTGTCCGCCGTATCCGGTCTTTTTCGCGCCGGCACGGGCATTGATACGCCAGCGCGGGGAGAGTGTGCGCGACCAGTCGGCATCTGCACCCCATGCGCGGTAGTGGGTGTGGCGGTTGCGGAAGTCGTATTCGAAATAGGGCAGCAGGGAAAAGGAGGAGCGTGCGTCGGCATAGGCGTATCCCGCGTACAGCGAACCGTTGTGATAGCCGTAATCCGGCATGGCCGCCGAATCTTTGTCTTTTTCCGTGTAGCGGTTGCCGTACAGCACGCCGCGCACCTGTACGCCGTGATGCCCTTTGAGCGGGACGGTTTTTTCGGCGGTCGCGCTATAGGATGAGAAGGTCGAATCCGTTGGCGCGGGCAGGGTGCGTTCCATCAGGCACATGCCCGCGATTTCCCACACGCATTGGTTGATGCCGTTGCCTTGGTTTACATTGCTGTTGTAGCCGTAGCCGAGGCTGATTTGGCCGTGCCAGCGGCGGCGTTTGCCCAGTTCGGACAGGTAGTTTTCCACGATGGGGCGGGTTTCTGCGGGAATATCCGTTTTCAGAACTTTCTCAAAGGCGGCGGCGGACTCTTTGTTTTGGTTGTCTTCGGCATAAAACCGCCCCGCTTCGAGCAGCAGGCGGGGGTTGTCGGGTTCGGCTTCCAAGGCCGTCTGAAAACTGTTCCCCGCCGCGCGGAAATCCCCTTCGTCCCGTTTTTGCAGCGCATCGGCCAAATGAATCAGCGCGGGTTTGTGCCGGGGCAGTTTGGCGTAGCGGGCGGCGAACTGCCGCACCTTGTGCCACTGCCGCGTATTGAGGGCGTGGTAAATCGCGCTTTCCAGCTCTTCCGCCGTGTCGCCGACTTGGTAGATTTCGCCGCCTATCGAAATATAGCCGTCGTTTTCCTCTACTTCCCCGCGTGCCTGCTCCGTGTCCAGCCAGCCGCTTTCGCGGTATTGCTGCGTTTGGCGGCTGCCCTCGTCCAGCAGGCGGCGGCGTTCGTCCGCGGCATCGTCGGACGGGGCGGCAAGGCAGACCGTACAGAGCGGCAGGAAAAGCAGGCAGAGGCGGTGGTTCATGGGATGGGGTCCTTTGGGCGGGGAGGCCGTCTGAAAGAAGTAAAAGCAGAAATCCATCAAGGCAATGCAGGTTTACACGGCATTTCGGAAACAGGTCAGCCGCAGTATATTTATGCCTACTGCGGCTGCGGTTAAAAAACGGCGGTTTTCCTGATTGCGGGAACGGACGGCCAAACGCCGAAAACACCGGCATTCCCTAATCGCGTAAGCGGGCAAGGTTATTTTTTCGCGCCGCCGAAGGCTACGTCGTCGCCTTTACCGTTGCCGCGTTCGGCATAGCCCGCCATAGCTGCCGCGCCTTTGCCGTAGAATTGGCCTTGGATTTTTTCATGATTACCCGCACCGCTTTTAAACGTGCCAGCGGAGTTGGTAATTTCAACACCGTTAAAGCTCAAATCCTTATCGCCCGCGCGTTTCAGTGCTCCGCTCATAGAACCTTTGTCGCCCGTACCGAATGTGGCTTTGATTTCACCGGTATAGAAATCGTTTTTGCCCGGCGTGTGCTTGTTGATACCGACAACGTTATAGGTAGCCGCGGCCAAGTTTCTGGTGTTTTTGGTCGGATTCTCACCCACGAACCAAACCGTGCGCTTGCCGTCGTTCATATTTAAATCCGTGCTGTTGGCAATCTGATTGCTGTTGCCTTTGCGCGGCGCCCATTCGCCGAAGAAGACGTTGGTTGCCGCAGTCGGCACTTTGGCAAAGGCCATGCCGCCGAATTTCGGTGCAATCGGCAGCAGCGGGTCAGCCATTTGGCGTACGCTGAACACCTCGGTGTTGTTGGCGCGTTTTTCATACCAAACTTGTCCGAGTTTTTTCGAGCTGAACCAGCCCATTACGGGATTGACATCACCTGGGGTGAGGTATCTCGGATTGGCCGCACCGTTTACATTGGCGTTCTGATTGCCGCCGTTGATAGGTGCGTTGCCGTATTTGTTGCGGATGCGCTGCGCGGGGCCGGCTTCGAGGTTGATGGATTTGGACAGGCCGTTGCCGGTGCTGACCTTAATGCCCGCCGCACCTGCACCGAAGGGTAGGGAATCGGATTCGGCAGCTTGAATTAATTGTTTTTGACTTGAATCCCCACCTTCAACTTTTACTGCATAAGCAGAGCCGAAGGCGGCGGTCAGAAGGACGGCGAGGGTTAATTGTGATGCTTTCATGATTTTTCCTTTCAAAGAAAAGATATGGTGGATACCGCTGTTTTGTCTTCAGCGGCAAGATGTATCGGCTGTTGCCGACAGGGCGCATATTAATACTAATGCAAATAATAATCTAATTAAAACCTATTATCAAATATTGGTTTTAGATTGCATTTGTCAATATTTTATTTTTAATATCATTGCATTACCATCTAAGAAATACAAATATTATAGTAACGGGTAACAGACTATAGCCGACGGGCGGATTCCTGCCCGTCGGCTGCAATATGATGCGGTCAAGCCCTAAAACCTGCCCTTGATGCCGAAGGTAACCGTCCTGCCCGGGCCGGGAACGGGGGTGCTGGACATCGGGTCTAGGTAATAGCGGTTGGCAAGGTTGGTTACGCCGAAATTCAAGTCTATATGTTTCCCTATGCGGTAGCGGGCATAGGCATCCAAAAGAGTGGCGGCATGCCAGCCGTAGGGTTTGCCGTTGCGCTCATACACCTGCCCCGCGCCGTCGGCAATCAGCTTGTCGTAGTTTTTCCGCTCCGCCTTGCTGTGATGGATGGCGCGCATGCCCAATTCCAGTTTTTCGTTGAAGAAGCGCGTGCCGACATCAAGGGTAAGCGAATATTTCGGCTGCAGGGACTGGAAGAAGCGGCTGAGGCCGAAGCCGCCTTCGAGGCATTCGGGTACGCGTTGGAGGTAATAGTCGAATTTGAAGGCGATGCTCTTGTCGCACACCATATGTTTCAAGCGGTAAGTGCCGCCGAAGGAGGCGAAGAAGCGGCCGCTGTCGAGGCGGCTTTGCAGTTCTATCCCTTTGCTGACTGCCTTGTCGTATTGGATCATGCCGCCGTCCATATTCGAGGTGTCGATTTGGTTTTTGATTTTGTTGCTGTAGTAGGTGAGGCGGAGGTCGCCTTGGCGCAGTTTGGCGAAATGCGGGGCGAAATTGAAATTGTAGCCGACTTCCCAGTTGGTGCTTTTTTCCGGTTTCAGACTGTATTCGGCCACGGTCTTGCTGCCGTACAGCCCGCCGCTGCTGGTGGAAGCGGTCAATTCATAGAGGCTGGGGAAGCGGCTCATGCGGGCATAGCGGGCGAAGAGGCGGTGGTTGTCGGCAAGATCGTAGCTGACCGACAGCATGGGCGCCCAGGAATGCGCACGCTGTTCCTGCGGCATGCGCCAGCGGTCGGATTCGCCGAATTGATGCCGAATCCAAGCTGTACGGTTTAGGTCGCTATTGAATTCCAGTGCCTGATTATTGTCTTCTTTTGACGGAATTTGGTTTTCATTGGCCATACGGTCTGTTGTTTCGCCTACCGAACCGGGTGTTATGCCTATATGTGATCCGGGAATATAACGGCGGTAGCTGCCGCGCTTTCCTTGCGGATTGTTTACCCTTTCGCGGTACATTTCCGGCGTAATTTGTACTTTGCCGGGGTCAAATTTGCCTGCATTCATTGGAATGATCTGTTTGCGGCGCAGGACATATAGCACATCGGTATCTTTATTGCCATCCGCATATTGAACAAAATTTCCATCAGATTTGGCGTAAAACCGAGTATCCTGACCAACGAGAGTATCATGCGGATCAAAATCGTAACCGTTTTTTTCCTTAAAACGGCGGTTAAGGTCTTGATATTCTGCAACCTGTCCCCCGATTCTATCAGGGTCATAAAGCTGCAGCATTCGCTTTTGGTTGGCAATATCTTCTTCATCCGCCAATTCGTAATAAGGCATCATCAGGCCGGTAACATAGCTGTCCGAACCCAGGCCGTACTGATACCAGGGGTTGCGTGCGGCACGCTGCCGCGCCAGTTCGATATTGCGCCCTTTGAAGTTCTGATAGCGCACGCCCGCCTGTATGTTCAGGCGGGAAGTCGGTTTCCAGTCGAAGACTAGGTTCGCGCCCCATTCGCGCTTTTTCGCCGACTGCGGGCCGCCCAAGGCCGCCATGCGGGTCAGTACGCCGAACGTGTTCATCAGGTCGGTGCTGTTAGCGATGTCGGTGCGTTCTTCCAGCGTTTCGCGCTGGTAGTCGGCGGCGAGGGTGAGGCTGAGTTTGTCGGAAAGGCGGAAGCGGTTGCTGAGGTTGAAGCCGTTGCGGACGACGTCGGTACGCTGCCGCGCGCCGGGAACGATGATGCGGTCGGGATGTTCGATGTAGTAGCGTTCCTGATTCAGCTTTTGCTTCAGTTCGGCCAGGTTCATCAGCCTGCCCAGATGGTTGGTCTGGTCGGTCATCACATTTTTATCGGCGGGCGTAATGGCGTAGTAGCCGCCCGTATGCCCCATCCAGCGGTCGGTAATCGCACGGTTGTTTTCATCGTACTGGGCCAGCCTGCGGGCGATTTTGTCGGGCGTGTCTTCTATCATGCGCAGCACTTCTTCATGGGTTCGAGCCGAGCCGTAGGCGTTCCACGTCATCGCGTCTTCGCAGCTTTCCGTTCTAAGACCGGGAGACGGCCGTTTGCGTATGTTGCACCAGTACCAGATGTCGTAGTCCATGTCGGGCGTGGTTACGCCGACGACGGGGCCGCCGCTCTGATGGCGGTTGCTGTCGGTCTTCACCCGCCACATATCGGCCTGAAAATCTATCCACTTGTTGTCCTGCGGCTTCCATTCGTAGCCGATTTTGTAGGTTTTGCTGTCGATTTTCGTGCCTATGCCCGGTGCCTGCTGCGCGGGGTCATTTAGGGATTGTTCGCTGAAACCGAGTATCCATGCCGTTATCAGGGGGTTGATTTCGCCGAAGCCGATTTTGTTGTCCATATATTGCAGGCTGATTTTCTGATTGCCCGGCAGATACCAGTTGTTTTTCAGCAGCAGGGTTTTGGTGTCGGTGTGGCTGTTCATGATTTCTTCGCCCGGCCTGAACAGGATGGCCATATTCGGCACCAGGCTGGCGGAAGATTTGCAGAGTATGTCTTTTTCCAGTTGCGATTTGTCGGGATACTGGTCGTAACAGGCATCCGCACCGTAAATGGGGTTGTTGAGGTAGCTTTGATAGCCGCGTTTGCCCGCGTAGTAGTTGCCCTTTTGACGGTGGCTGTATGCGGCAAGGCCGTCTGTAATGTCGGTTTTGAAGGCGGCGGACAGCATCAGCTGCCTGTCGTCTTTGAAGTTGGTGTGGCTTTTGCCGCCCGAGAATTTCGTGTCGGCTATGCCTTCGTCCAACAACAGGGCGGTGGGGGAGGGTTTGCCGGTATAGCCGGTCAGCACGTCCGCCATACCCGGTGTGCCGTCCGCCGTCGCGCCTATGGACGAGAGGGTGCGGTAGTCGCGGCCTAAGAATTGGCGCAAGTCGTTTTTCTGCGCCACGGTGTTGCCGGAAAACTCGGTTTTGACTTCGATTCCCCAGTTTCTCCCTTCGGGGATGATGTCGGCGGGTTCGATGGTGCGGATGGACATCGCGCCGCCGACGCCCGATTTCACGCCGCGCGTCATGGCGGGGCTTTTTTCCACCGCGATGCTGCGGAACAGGGCGGGGTCGAGATAGTTGCGGTCGCCCACGCCGTAGTTGTTGAGCCAGACGTCGACCGTTTGCTCCGTGCCGTCCAGCGTTACGGGGATACGGCCCTTGCCGGTGATGCCGCGTATGTTGGGCGTAATCGCGCCGCCGGCGGTGCGGGTGTTCATGTTGTACACGCCGTTTAAGCCTTTGAGCACGTCGCCGGCGGATTGGACGCGGTAGCGTTCGAGGTATTCTTTGCCGACGTAGGCGTTGGAGACGTTTTTGTAATACACGTCGTCCGCGCCTTTTTGGTCGGCACTGCGTTTGCCGGTAACGGTCAGCGCTTCGATGTTGCTGCTTTCGGTTACTTCGGAGGGCGGGTTGTCGGCGGCATAGGCGGGCAGGGCAATGAGGATGCCTGCGAGGCTAACGGCGAGGATTTTCGGCCGTGAGGGGAATCTGGATTTGCTTTCGGACATTTCTGCAACCTTTCTGTAATCCTTTGTAATGGGATGTGAAGGTTGCGATGTTAATACAAATGATAGTGCGCATCAATCATTAAAATAATGATAGAAAAAGGTGCCGAAAACTAAAAATATTGCGAAATTTTATTTTGTTTCAGATGCATCTTTGCTATTTTATATTTTGCTTGATGTTCAAACGGCATATAACCTAAGCACGATTGTTTCAAAAGATGTATCAATGGCGGAGCGCGGCCAACAACAGCTTAACCCAAACCGCGGTTTACGTTACAATACACGCCGATTTCCCCTTCTCATTTACTCAGGAATAACGAAGCATGACAAAAGAAACCGCCTTGGGTGCGGCACTGAAAACCGCAGTGCAGACCATGAGCAAAAAGAAGCAAACCGATATGATTGCCGACTATATTTACGGCAAATTTGATGTTTTCAAACGCTTTAAGCCTTTGGCATTGGGCATCGACCAGGATTTAATCGCGGCTATGCCACAATACGATTCCGCCCTGATTATGCGCGTGCTGGCCAATCACTGCCGCCGTCCGCGCTATTTGAAGGCGCTGGCCCGCGGTGGCAAACGTTTTGATTTGAACAACCGTTTCAAAGGCGAAGTAACGCCGGAAGAGCAGGCTGTTGCCGCGCAAAATCCGATGGTGAAAGAAATGTTGGAAAAACAGGCGGCACGCCGTGCAGAGGCGGAAGCGGCAAATGAAGAGGGCGGTGAAACACAGTCTGCCGAAGCCGTTGAGGCCGCCGTGCAGGAAGCGGTTCCCGACACTTCAGCCGAATAAACGGCAGGCCGTCTGAAAGTCAAACCGGGTTTTCAGACGGCCTTTTTCTTGTGTAAAACCTTGGGGTGCATCATGAACGATTTCGAACGGATTTACCACGATTGGCACGAATACGCAAAAAACCGCGATACCGAAGCGTTAATCGGGCTGTATGCGGACGATGCCGTGCTGGAAAGCCCGCTTGTCCCTGTTATATTAAATATTGAGAGCGGGATTCTGAATGGGAAAGCCGAAATCCTGCGTTTTTTAGAAGAAGGTACGCGGCGGCGGCCGAATGAATTGGTACGCTGGTATCGCGACGGCAGCCGTTTTATTTCAGGGGATACACTGATTTGGGAATATCCGCGCCAAACGCCCGACGGCAATCAGGTCGATATTCTTGAAGTGATGCGGATCGGGCAGGGAAAAATCCGGCATCATCGGATTTATTGGGGCTGGTTCGGAACGCAAATGCTGATACGTTCGGCATCCGGCAAAGCATAAGCAATAAATCGGCCGTCCGTAAAGGCCGTCTGAAAAGCCCGTTTCGGGTAAATCGGGTATAATTACCCTGTTCTTCAACAACTAACGGCTTTTCATTATGGCCACAGAACCATCCCGCAGCGGCATGGAAATCCGCCGCAGCCTGCGGCAGAACAGCATCTATGTGCTGCCCAATTCCTTTACCATTGCCGCCCTGTTTTCCGCTTTTTACGCCATCACCCAGGCCATGCACGGTTACTACGAAACCGCCGCTATCGCCGTTTTCATTTCGATGCTGCTTGACGGCATGGACGGCCGTGTCGCACGTTGGACGAACAGCCAAAGCGCGTTCGGCGAACAGCTCGACAGTTTGGCGGACATGGTCAGCTTCGGCGTCGCCCCCGCACTGATTGCCTACAAATGGCAGCTTTTCCACTTCGGCAAAATCGGCTATACCATCGCCTTTATCTATTGCGCCTGCGCCGCCCTGCGCCTGGCCTTGTTCAATACCCTGATCGGCAACGGCAAAGCGGACAAACGCTGGTTTGTCGGCGTGCCCAGCCCGACGGCGGCCGCCTTGATTGTCGGCTTGATTTGGGTAAACCACAGCGTGGAAAATTTTGCCGGTGAGAAATGGTGGGCATTGTTCATCACCCTGTTTGCCGGGCTTTCCATGGTGGTTCAGATTCCGTTTTGGAGTTTCAAGGAAATCAACATCCACCGGAAAGTACCGTTTTTCGTGATGATTTTAGTCATGCTCGGCCTGTTGATATTGGCCTTGAAACCCGCGCTTGTCCTGTTTTTATTCTTCCTCGGCTACAGCCTGTCCGGCTATGTGATGTACGGCTGGCGGTTTTGGAAAAAACGGCAACGCAAACAGGCCGTACCTCCTGCCGCATCCCGATAAACCGCTTCGGCCGTCTTTTCAGACGGCCTCCCTTCATCCGATTACAACGAAAAACGATAATTTGATATGAACACATCCGACACCCCCATCGTTACCGACATCGACCGCCCCGTCCTCGTCCCGCCCGGCGGCCATAAAAAAGTCCTGCTGCATTCCTGCTGCGCCCCGTGCAGCGGCGAAGTGATGGAAGCCATGCTCGCCAGCGGCATCGACTACACCATCTACTTCTACAATCCCAACATCCACCCGCTCAAAGAATACATGTTGCGCAAAGAAGAAAACATGCGCTTTGCCGACAAATTCGGCATCCCCTTCATCGACAAAGACGACGACTACGAAAACGACCGCAAAGAATGGTTCGCCAAAGCCAAAGGCATGGAATTCGAACCCGAACGCGGCATCCGCTGCACCATGTGTTTCGACATGCGTTTCGAAAAAGCCGCCCAATACGCCCACGAAAACGGCTTCCCCGTCTTCACCAGCTCGCTGGGCATTTCCCGCTGGAAAGACATGAAGCAAATCAACGGCTGCGGCCACCGCGCCGCCGAGCCTTATGACGATTTGGTTTACTGGGATTTCAACTGGCGCAAAGGCGGCGGCAGCGCGCGCATGATTGAAATCAGCAAACGCGAACACTTCTACCAACAAGAATATTGCGGCTGCGCCTACTCCCTGCGCGACTCCAACGCCCACCGCAAATCTCAAGGCCGCATCCCTATCAAACTCGGCGTTTTATATTACGGCGACGAATCGACGCAATACGAAAACGTACAACCCGCAAAAATTAAAACGGACGAATAAGCCGGATAAATAAAAGGCCGTCTGAAAGCGCACACAGCGTTTTCAGACGGCCTTTTATTTGTGCTTGTATCTGCCTCGATGACGGCACAGGTATAGTGGATTAAATTTAAATCAGGACAAGGCGGCGAGCCGCAGACAGTACAAATAGTACGGCAAGGCGAGCCAACGCTGTACTGGTTTAAATTTAATTCACTATATTTTGAAACAACGCTATTTTTCAGACAGCCTGCCATAAATCCTGCTGCTGTCCGCGCGGTTCGAGGTGGCCGACCCCGAGTCCGATCAGGCGGTAATCGATGTCGGAGGCGTGCGGAATCCGCCCCGCCAATTCGCGGGCGGCAGATAAAAGTGCGGCGGAATCGGGCAGGGGGGAGGAATAGGTCAGGGAACGGGTGATGATGCGGAAATCGGCGGTTTTCAGTTTCAGCGTGACGCCCCGCGCCTCGGTTTCCCTGTTTTGCAGCTGCTGCCACAAATCATCGGCCAGATGCGGCAGGTGGCGGACAATCAGGGCAAGCGGCAGGTCTTCGGGCAGGGTGATTTCGGTGGAGATTTGCAGGCGTTCGCGTTCGGCTTTGACGGGGCGGTTGTCGATGCCGTAGGCGAGGTCGTGGAGGCGGTAGCCCCATTTGCCGAACAGGTTGGCCAATTCGCCGGGGCTGTGCCGGCGCAGGTCGCCGACGGTGTCCATGCCCAGCCGCTGCATCTTCTGCCGCGTAACTTTGCCGACTCCGGGGATTTTGCCCAGCGGCAGGTCGGTTAAAAAGGCCTCGACTTTCTGCGGCGGCAGGACGAACTGTCCGTTGGGCTTGTTCCAGTCGGAGGCGATTTTGGCCAAGAATTTGTTCGGCGCGACTCCTGCCGAGGCGGTCAGGCCGGTTTCGGCGAGAATGTCGGCGCGGATGCTGCGGGCGATGTCGCTGGCGTAGGGGATGTTTTGGTGGTTGAGGGTAACGTCCAAATAGGCTTCGTCCAGCGACAAAGGTTCGACAAGGTCGGTATGCCGTCTGAAAATGCCGTGTATCTGCCGCGACACGTTGCGGTAGAGGGAAAAATTCGGCGGCACGAAAACCGCTTGCGGGCAGAGGCGCTTGGCGGTGGCGGCGGACATGGCGGAATGCAGGCCGAAGCGGCGGGCTTCGTAAGAGGCGGCGCAGATGACGGAACGCGCGCCCTCCCAAGCCACGACGACGGGTAGGCCTTGCAAATGCGGCTGTTCGCGCAGTTCTACCGAGGCGTAGAACGCGTCCATATCGATGTGGATGATTTTTCGCTGCTGCATGGTGTGTATCGGCTTGAGGCCGTCTGAAAAGATGTCGCTGGCGGACGGGTTTATTCGGTGCCGTGCTTTTTCTTTTTTTCAGACGGCCTCGGACTATATCCCGTCCGCTTCATTATTTTGTTTGGAAACAAGAAGCTGGTCGATTTTCAGATTTTCGGTGTCGATGATTTCAAATTTGTATCCCGCGTAAACCAAAAAATCGGTGCGTTTCGGGATTTTGCGCAGGGAATACATCATAAAGCCAGCGATGGTTTCGTAGTTTTCTGAATTGGGAAATTCCTCAATGTCCAATGCACGCATGACGTCGGCGAGCGGGGTTGCGCCGTCCACCAGCCAAGTGTCTTCGGTGCGGCGGATGATTTGCGGCTCTTCTTCGGTATTGACCAGCTCGCCCATGACGATGCTCATCACGTCTTTCAGCGTAACCACGCCGACCACCAGCGCATATTCGTTTACCACTACGGCAAAGTCTTCGCCGGAAGTTTTGAAGGTTTCCAATACATCGTAAAGCGACAGCGTGTCAGGGATGAACAAGGCTTTGCGCAGCACGCGCTTGTCGGTCAGGCGGACGTCTTTTTCTTTTAAAAACAATGTCAATAGCGTATGCGATTCGATGTAGCCGATGACTCGTTCCAAATCGCCGTCGCACACCAAGAATTTGTTGTGCGGTTTTTCCGACATCATTTCCAACACTGTATCGCTGTCGTCGTTTTTATCGAAATAGGCGATGTATTCGCGCGTACTCATGGTGGAAGTCACCGTGCGCGCCTGCATGTCGAAAATATTTTCAATCAGGTAGTGTTCCTGCTCTTTCAACACACCCGCCTGCGCGCCCGCATCGACGACGGCGTAAATGTCTTCCGAAGTCAGCTGCTCTTGGCGGACGGTGGAGATTTTGAAGAGTTTGAATATCGCGTTCGCCAGCCCGTCAAATGTCCAAACGAAAGGCTTTAGAATAAAAATTAAGAACATCATCGGCCGTACGATGCGCACCGCCACCGCTTCGGGATGGGTCATCGCTATGCGCTTGGGCATCAGGTCGGCAATCAGGATGAAGCTGCCCGTGACCAGCGCGAACGTCAGCAGCGACGCGGCGGTACTGCCCCAACTGCCCGCGTTTGCCAACAAACCGCCGAAATAAGGGCGCACCGCCGCTTCGCCGACGATACCGGCGAGAATGGCGACGGCGTTCAAACCGATTTGAACGACGGTGATGAAGCTGCCCGGCTGCTGCTGCATATTGAGCACGTCGAGCGCGCGCGTGTCGCCGCCGTCTTTTGCCATCACTTGCAATTTGATTTTGCGCGCCGAGGCGAGCGCGAGTTCGGAACAGGAAACAAATGCGCTGATGACAATCAGCAGGATCAATAATAATAAGGCTTCGAGAATATTCATGAAAAACGGTGTGTGTTGCGGATGGGCTATTTTAACATCAAAGGCCGTCTGAAAAATTCAGACGGCCTTTTTGCCAACCATACTTACCAATCGCGCGGGGCAACCAGTTCTTCGATGTCCGCATCTTCAAAGCCGTAGCTTTGGGCGATGTATTCCATATCGGTGGCAATCGTGTCTCTGGCGACGGTTTCGATTTCGCTGTCGTTTTCATCAAACTCTTCCGCCAATTCGTTGAAGCGTTCGGTAGCTGCGTGGGTCAGGCTATATAGGCCGTCTAAGTCTTCGGGCTGTTCGGTTTCGATTTGGCGGCACAGTTCGACCAGGATGTTTTCTCCTTTTTGCACCAGTTCGGGCGGGAAATAATCGTCGTCATACATATCCTGCAAAAAGGTGTGGCCGGCCAATTCGGGGTTGTTCAGTGGATGACGGGTAGTCATGGGGTTTCCTTTCGGTTTGGGGGATTTTTGAAAAAGGCCGTCTGAAAACGGGCAAACCCTTTCAGACGGCCTTGTCGGTATTAACCCACCGTTATTTCGCAATCTGGGTTGCCTGAATCGCAGTCAGGGCGATGGTGTAGACGATGTCTTCCACCAGCGCGCCGCGCGACAGGTCGTTTACCGGTTTGCGCAGGCCTTGCAGCATCGGGCCGACGCTCAAGACGTTGGCGTTGCGCTGAACGGCTTTATAAGTGCAGTTGCCGGTGGTCAGGTTGGGGAACACGAACACGTTGGCTTTGCCTGCCACGGGGCTGTTCGGGGCTTTGGATTTGGCCACGCTTTCCACCACGGCGGCATCGTATTGCAGCGGGCCGTCCACGGCCAAGGCAGGGGCTTTTTCTTTAACCAGCTTGGTCGCTTCAATCACCAAATCCACATCGGGGCCGCTGCCGGAATCGATGGTGGAATAGGAAATCATGGCCACGCGCGGGTCTATGCCGAAGGCTTTAGCAGATTCGGCCGATTGGACGGCGATTTCGGCCAACTGTTCGGCAGTCGGATTCGGATTCACCGCGCAGTCGCCGTATACCACGACCTGCTCGGGCAGCAGCATGAAGAACACGCTGGATACGATGCTTGCGCCGGGGGCGGTTTTAATCAGCTGTAAGGCGGGGCGGATGGTGTTGGCAGTGGTGTGTACCGCGCCGGAAACAAGGCCGTCCACATCGTTTTGCGCCATCATCATGGTGCCGAGTACCACAGTGTCTTGCAGTTGTTTGCGCGCGTCTTCGGGGGTCAGGCCTTTGGATTTGCGCAGTTCGCACATCGGGGCGACGTATTGTTCGACCAGTGTGGCGGGATCGATGATTTCCAGCGACGCGGGCAGGGCGATGCCTTTTTCTTTGGCAACGGCTTCGACTTCTTCGCGTTTGGCCAGCAGCACGCAGCGCGCCAGGCCTTTTTCATGGCAGATGGCGGCGGCTTGGACGGTGCGCGGTTCCGCGCCTTCGGGCAGTACGATGCGTTTGTTTGCCTTGCGGGCGGCTTCCATCATGTTGTAGCGGAATTGCGCGGGCGACAGACGGACGGCTTGTTCGGCGGCCAGTTTTGCCACACCTTCGGGTGCGTCTGCGCTGCCCAGATAGTCCAAACCGGCTGCTTGGGCGGCTTCGGCCGTACCGCCGACCACGCCGGCAAATTCGACGTTGCGTCCGGCAAACGACGCTTTGGCCATCTGCAGGCGTTCGGCGGTGGCGTGTTCGTTGCTGACGGCGAAGACGACGCGGGCGTTGAACGCGGTGGCCAGGCCGTTGTTTTGGCGGCTCAGGAAGATATAGGCATCGCTCGGGGTGATGCCTTGGATGACGACGTTTTCCTTACCCAGCGCGGCGGCGCGGCCGACCAGCAGGTCGAACCAGTCGTCCGCTTTGCCTTCGGCCGCCAGGCGGACGGCTTCGCCGGCATAGTCCATTGCGTTGAATACCGCGGCATTCGGCAGTTTAGCCGCGATATTGGCGGCGGCTTTGGCCGCATCAACATGCGGGCAGACGGGGATAATCAGGGTGTAGGCCATGTTTTTGTCCTTTCAGGGAAGTTGTTCGATACCGGGGTATCGGTTTCAAATATCAGGGGAACGACCGATAAGCTGATGTGTATGGTCGATTGGGGGAATTTCACTATAAACTATAAAACGTTCAGGCCGTCTGAAAACCGAAGCAGGCTTTCAGACGGCCTTTTGCCGTTCAAACGCATTCGACGATTTCAAAACTGTGGCTGACGGCGGCGGCCTTGCCCAACATAATCGAAGCGGAACAATATTTTTCCGCCGACAGCCGAACTGCCTGGGCAATCGCGCTTTCTTTCAAATCCGTGCCGAACACTTTGAAATGAATATGGATTTCGGTAAACACGCGCGGGGCTTCGTCGGCGCGTTTGGCCGTAACCGTGGCGCGGCAGTCGCTGACTTTCTGCCGCTGTTTTTCCGCAATCATCACCACGTCGATGCTCGAACAGCCCGCCACGCCCAATAGCAGCATTTCCATCGGGCTGGGGCCGCGCTTCACGCCGCCTTCCGCCGCCGCGCCTTCCATGACCACGCTGTGGCCGTTTTCAGTGGTGCCCACGAAGCAGAGGCCGTCTATCCATTGCGAGGTTACCTGCATGACTTACTCCTCTCCGATGGGTTGGGGTGAGACCAAAATACCGTCGGCATCGCTGTAAAGGTAGTGACCGGGGATGAAGTCCACACCGCCGAAACTCAGCACGACGTCGGTTTCCCCCGCGCCGTCTTTCGCGCTTTTGCGCGGATTGACGGACAGGGCCTTTACGCCGAAATCCAGCGTGTTGATGGCTTCGCTGTCGCGGATGGCGCCGAGGATGATTGCGCCGACCCAGCCGTTGGCCGCGCCCGCCGAGGCAATCAAATCGCCCATCAGTGCGCTGGCTGCGGAAGAGCCGCCGTCCACCACCAAAACTTCGCCGTCGGAGCGGCTGTTCATCAGTTGCTTGATCAAACCGTTGTCGCGGAAGCATTTGACGGTGCGGATGCGGCCGCAAAAGCGGCTGCGGCGGCCAAAGCTGCGGAATTGGATTTCGCACGAAGGCGTGTCGGGGGCCAAATCGATTAAATCGGAGGTGGCGAATTCGAAGGTCTGCATATGCGGCTCCTGAAGTTGCGGGCTTGGATAGATGGGCATTATATAGAAACGGCAGGCCGTCTGAAAGGGGAAGGCGCAGGCTTTGCCGACCGCCGCCGCGCTGTTTCAGACGGCCTTGATAAGCCGCATCGAGCAGGGGAAAACGGCAGGCCGTCTGAAAAACCGGCCTGATTCCGCGGCGGCTTTGCGTTACAATACCGGCCTTTTGTTTCCCATCCGCATCGGACACGCATCATGCTGGTACTCGGTATCGAATCTTCCTGCGACGAAACCGGCGTCGCCCTTTACGACAGCGAAGGCGGACTGCTCGCCCACGCCCTGCACACCCAAATGGCCATGCACGCCGAATACGGCGGCGTGGTGCCCGAGCTGGCCAGCCGCGACCACATCCGCCGCCTCGTGCCGCTGACCCGTGCCTGCCTGCGCGACGCGGGCAAAGACTATGCCGACATCGACGCGGTGGCCTTCACCCAAGGGCCGGGGCTGGGCGGCGCGCTGCTGGCCGGTTCAAGCTATGCCAACGCGTTGGCCTTCGCCCTGAACAAACCCGTCATCCCCGTCCACCACCTCGAAGGCCACCTGCTTTCGCCTTTACTGGCGGCCGACAAACCCGCCTTCCCCTTCGTCGCCTTGCTGGTATCGGGCGGCCATACGCAGTTTATGGCTGTGCGCGGCATAGGCGATTATGTGCTGCTGGGCGAAAGCGTGGATGACGCGGCGGGCGAAGCCTTCGATAAAACCGCCAAACTGCTCGGTCTGCCGTATCCGGGCGGCGCGAAACTGGCCGAACTGGCCGAACGCGGCCATCCCGAAACCTTTTCCTTCCCCCGGCCCATGCTGCATTCGAACGACTTGCAGATGAGTTTTTCCGGCCTGAAAACCGCCGTCTTGACCGCCGTGGAGAAAGTACGCGCCGAACACGGCGGAATCGCCGAACAAACGCGCAACGACATCTGTCGCGCCTTTGAAGACGCAGTTATCGACGTATTGGCTGCCAAAGCGGAAAAAGCCCTGCGCGACACGGGCTTCCGCACGCTGGTTGTCGCGGGCGGCGTGGGCGCGAACAAAAAACTGCGCGAACGCCTGAGCCGTTTGACCATCCGTCCAACGCAGGGCAAAGGCCGTCTGAAAAAGCCCGCCGAATCCGTGCAAACCTATTTCCCGCCCATGGAATACTGTACCGACAACGGCGCGATGATTGCCTTCGCCGGCGCGATGCGGGCGGAGCAGGCGGTGGCGGCGGGTGGTTTCAACGTCAAACCGCGCTGGCCGCTGACGGACATTGTAAAAAGCGTGGAGGCCGTCTGAAAAAATACGGCATCGGTTTTGCAATTTATCCTGATTTTGTTAATGCTCTATAATTTGACCATTCTTGTGATTTATTGGTCAAAATGCATACCATCAAGTTTTTGCAACCCCGAAATAGGAATCATTATGAACAAGCTCGCCCCCATTGCGCTGCTGCTGACAGCCAGCATTTCCGCCGCCCAAGCCGCGCCCGCGCAAAATCAAAATAAGCAGCAGTGCCTCGCGCTGAAAAACAGCCAAATTGCCGACACCTCCATCACCAAAGCCGAATGGTCGAACGGTGAAATCAGTGCCGACAGAATGGCATCCCTCACCGGCGGCTCGACCAATATCTTGCAGGCGAAACCACATTGCGTGGTGGAAGGCGAAATCGGCGCGCGCACCGGTGCGGACGGCAAACACTACGGCACGAAATTCCAACTCAGGCTGCCTGAAAACTGGAACGGCAGCTTCCTGTTCCAGGGCGGTGGCGGGGTGGACGGTTTTGTCGCCCCTGCCGTGGGCGGTGTTCCTCTACATACATCTACCGCCACGCCTGCACTGATGCGCGGTTATGCCGTGGTTTCTATGGACGGCGGCCACCCCACGCCCACGCCTGACTTCGGTGCAGACCAGCAAGCGCGGTTGGATTTTGCCTACCAGTCCACCGGAAAAGTGACGACGGTTGCCAAACAGCTGATTCAGAAAATGTATGCCGCCGCACCGAAACACAGCTACTTCATGGGCTGCTCCAACGGCGGACGCGAAGCAATGATGGCCGCCCAGCGTTATCCGCTGGAATTTGACGGCGTGATTGCCGCCAACCCGGGCTTCCGCCTGTCGCGCGCCGCCGTTGCCCAGCAGTGGGATTACCAGCAGTTCATGAAAATTGCCCCCAAAGACGCACAGGGCAACAAAATCTTGGCAAACGCCCTTACTCAGGCCGATTTGGACAAAGTGAGCGAAGCCGTGAAAAACCGTTGCGACGCGCGCGACGGCCTGAAAGACGGCGTGATTAACGCATGGGAAAGCTGCGATTTCAAAGCCGAACATGCCGGCCTCTCCCCAGCCAAAACTGCCGCACTCAAAGCCGTGATGGACGGCGCGCGCGACAGCAAAGGCAACCAGATTTACAGCGGCTGGTATTATGATTCCGGCCTGAACCAGTCTGACTGGCGCGCATGGAAACTTGGCAGCTCGCAAACGGCCAAGCCCGATTCACGTGGAGTAACGCTCGGCGCAGGCTCGCTCACTTGGTATTTCATGACCCCCGCCGTGCCGAACTTTGATTTGGACAAATTTGATTTCGACCGCGACACGCCCAAAACCTACCAAACCGGCGCGATTAACGATGCGGTGTCCACCGATTTGAGCACCTTCCGCGCACGCGGCGGCAAACTGATTGTGCTCACCGGCGTGTCCGACCCCGTGTTTTCCGCCAAAGACCAAGTGGCATGGTTCCGCCAAATGAACGCCGACACGCCAAACGCCCAAAGCTTCAGCCGCCTGTTTATGATACCCGGTATGAACCACTGCGGCGGCGGCCAAGCCTTCAATGATGTAGACCCGCTCACGCTTCTGGAAAACTGGCATGGCAAAAACCAAGCGCCCGAGCGCATGATTGCCCAAGGCAAATCCTTCCCGAATAAACAAATGCCGATTTGCGCCTATCCGAAAGTCGCCACCTATGCCGGCGGCGATGAAGGCAAAGCGGAGAGTTTCGAGTGCCGCTGACGGCAGCCGCATAAATAAAAGCAGCCTGCACTTTGATTTTTCAACGCGCAGGCTGCTTTTTTATTTTCAGAAGGCCTTTTAGCTACTAAAAGGTTTTAAAAGGCCGTCTGAAACGCTCAAATATCCACAATCTGATGTTCCATCCCTTTCACCGGCGGCAGCCACGGCGAGTTGGTGAGGCAACGTTGCCACAGCGGATCGGGCAGGCGGTAGTGGTCGGCACGGTCGGGATCGAGTGCGGTTTGGATGTCGGCATCGCGGTTTTCGCGCACTAAGTCGGCCAAATCGGGGTTAATCATCACGGTTTTGCCCAGCGCGATAAACTCCACCCAGCCGGTGTCAAACGCTTTGGCGATGTCGCTGCCGGTGTAGAGGTTGCCCACGCCGATTAAGGGCAGGCGGCCGGCGATGCGTTCGTGCAGCAGTTCCATGCGGGTGCGGTTGGTATCTGCGCCGCGTCGGGCGTGTTTGTAGAAATCCCACAGCGAAACATGCAGATATTGCAGCGGTTTTTGCACCAGTTCGTCTATCAGCACGAAGGTGTCGGCCATGGTGATGCCGGTTTCGCCGGACTCTTCGGGCGAGAAGCGATAGCCGAGGATGAAATCGGGTTTGGCATGTGCTTTCACGGCAGCGGCGACGGCATCGACCACGGCCAGCGGGAAGCGCAGGCGGTTTTGCAGGCTGCCGCCCCATTCGTCGGTGCGGCGGTTGGTTTGGGCGGACACGAATTGTTGCAGCAGGTAGGCGTTTGCACCATGGATTTCCACGCCGTCAAACCCGGCCTGCACCGCGAGGGTGGCCGCATTGGCATAGGCGGCGATGAGCTGTTCGATTTCGGCGGCGGTCAGTTCGCGCGCACCCGTGGCTTCATCGGCGGACGGGGCGACGATGTCGGCGGAAAGCTCTTTGGGGGCGAATTTGCCGCCGTGGTGGATTTGCAGGATGGCTTTTGCGCCTTGCGCTTGGGCGATTTGGGCAACTTCGCGTAGGCTGGGCAGGTCGTCTTCGCTTATGGCGTACGGCTGGCCTTCAAAGGTTTTGCCGTTGGCCTGCACCAGCGTGGCGGCGGTGATAAACAGGCCGAAGCCGCGGAAGCGATTTTGCAGAAACGTGCGCTCTTGGTTGGTGATGTGGCCGTTTTCGTCCGAAGCGAAGTGCGTCATGGGAGCGACGGCGAGGCGGTTGGGAACGGTGGCACCGTTGTTGAAAGTGTAGGGCTGGAAGACGGGGTTCATTTTGTTTCCTTTCTTATGGAACGTGTTGATGCTTTTTTGATGGTGCGCGTAGAATCACGGTTTGCCGGCATTGGAAAAAATATTTGCTAAGGTTTTCCCAAATGAATTGATGTCGATATGTGAAGCAATATCGATGTCGATATGCTTTTCAATTTTCAGAGCTTCCTGAATATCGGCCCCGAAATCGAAGGATAAAATCCGATTGTTTAACGTATAGGTAACATTATTGCTTTCAATCGAAAAAGTCTGTTCGTTAAACTCAAGGTATATTTCATCATCTTCATCAGGATTGAACGTGAGGGTGAAATAACGAAAATTCCCCAAATCAAAATAAACATACGACAAGCCTTCATCGTCAGACTCATCAAACAATATCTTTTCCGGTTTCCACATGGTTGATTTCAATAAGATTGGCAAGGCTTTAAGCCTGTATTCGGGCTTGCGGTATTTTTCAGACGGCCTCCAAAGGGTATGGAGGCCGTCTGAAAGCTATTGCGGCAGTTTCACCGCCAATGCGGCAGGCCATTGCGCTGCGGCATCGGTTTTCACAAAACCGTTGCCCGTCATACCGCCTTTGAGCAGGCGGTCGTATTTTTGCGCCGTTTCGCGCGGTACTTGCAGTTTTACCTTAAACATCAGCTTGGCGCGTTCGTCGGTGGTTTCCACCGCTTTGGGCGTGAATTGCGCTTCTGTGGCGATGAATTTGATTTTCGCCGGGAAAACCGCATCGATACCGTCGAGTTTGATGCGCGCTTCGTCGTTTACTTTCAGACGGCTGATGCTGTCGGTAGGCAGGAAGATGTTCATGGAGACATCGGCCGGATCGAGCAGGCTGGCCACTTTCGAGCCGGAGGCCACTACATTGCCGACTTCGGCGATGGTGTATTCCACCCGCCCGTCTATCGGCGCGCGGATGTTCATGTCGTCGTTGGCGGATGAAGCCGATTTGACGGCCGCTTCCGCCTGTCCTACGCCTGCACGCGCTTCGGCCGCTGCGGCACGGCTTTGCGCCACGGTGGCCTGCGCTTCCGCACGGGCGGCTTCGGCAGCCTTCACGGCGGCAGTCGCGCGTTCGTAATCGGCCCGGCGGCGGGCGGTTTCGGATTCCGATACCAGTTGCTCCGACAGCAGGTTGCGGGCATTGTCCCATTCCATTTTCGCCACGTGCTGCTGCTGCCGTGCGGCTTCGATGTTGGCTTCGGCGCGGGCGACGGTACGGCGTGTTTGCTCTTCCGCCGCTTTGGCCCGCTGCACGCTTTCACGCTGCCTGTCGGCGGCGGCTCGCGCTTCTGCCACGCGGCTGCTGCTGGTGTCGGATGAGAGTTCGGCCAGTATGTCGCCCGATTTCACATCCGCCCCTTCTTCCACATACACTTTTTTTACCCGACCGGGATACAGAGTGGCCACGTCGATGCGGTTCAGCTCCAGCCTGCCGTTGGACTGCGCGACAAATGCGGGCAGGGCGGCGGCCTGTTGCTGTCTGTAATAGAAATAACCGCCTGCCGCAACGGAGACAATCAACGCGGCGGCAAGGATTTTCTGTTTGGAAACGGCTTTTTTCGTCATGGTTTTCGCAATCATGTAATCATGTTATCGAACGGATGCCGGATAATGTTATACCCCCGCCGGGAGAGTTTGACAAGGATGTGCCGCAGGCGGGCATAGATACGGCAAACGGTTGAGGCCGTCTGAAAACATATCGGGCAGGAAAATCGGGCGGTAATGTTTTCAGACGGCCTTTTGTTTGGAAATGGTCCGCCGAGTATGTTGCTGGGCTATAATCCGCTTCTTTTGACTGCCTCCGTTTGCCATGATTGCTTTCGACCGCCTTCCCGCCAAAAACGACCCCCGTTTGCCCGTGTTGCTGCTTCAGGCCACTTTCGTTACCTGCGGCATTACGTTTTGGGGTTTCAACCGGAGTCCGGCCCAGGTCGGTCTGATTCTGCTGATTTGCGTTACGTTGGACTGCCTGCTGCATTATTTGTTACGGCGCAAAACCCTGCTTGTCCCGATTAGCGGCCTGATTACCGGCCTCGGCCTGTCGGTGCTGACCAATTTTTCCCACGGCCTGTGGCTGGCCGCCATACCGCCGTTTTTCGCCACCGCGTCCAAATACGTTTTCACGGTAAACGGCCGCCATATTTACAACCCGGGCCTGTTCGGCGTGATTGCCGCCCTGGTGTTGAGCGACGGCATGATTACGCCCGCGCCCGCCTATCAGTGGGGCGGGGCGGGCATCACGGCCTTTTTTATCGCCACCGCCGCGCTGATGCTGTTTGCCCTCAATATCCGCCGCAGCGTGTTGATCAGCTGCTTTTTGCTGTTTTACGCGCTGCAACTGTCGCTGCGCGCCTGGCTGCTCCGCCACCATATTCCGCCGCAAACGCTCTTTATGGGTGCATTTTCCTCGCCGGCGTTTTACCTGTTTACCTTCTTTATGATTACCGACCCGCCCACCTCTGCCGAATCGCGGAAAGGGCAGGTGTTTATGGCGTTTTTCATCGTTTTCGTTGATTTGCTGCTGCATAAATTTCAAAGTTTCTCCACCCTTTTCTATTCCGCCTTTGCCTACATGACGCTGCGCGGTTTGTGGCTGCTCTGGCAAAACCGCAGCCAATACCGCAATCCGCTGCCTGCGCTGAAGCAGTTTGCCAAAGCCTTGCTGCTGACCGGCCTGATTGGCGGCACCGGTTGGGGTGCATACCGCCTCACCCATGCCTTCAGTGCGGACGAAGTAACTTTCCGCTTCAGCGAAATCCCTTCTTCGCAAAGCGGCATCGGCGGCACGAAAGGTGACATTTGGGAGCGTACCGACCCGCGTATGCAGCATGTGGCTAAATGGCTGTTGTCGGTGGGTGATGCCGCCGCCGTCGCCGATGCGGACAACGACGGCCTGCCCGACGTTTTCCTGACCCAGCCGCTCAAAAGCGAACAGGACCGCGCCCAGTTGTTCCTGAACAAAGGAAACTTCCGTTTCGAACGCTTCCCGCTGCCGCAACTGGACGACCACCGCAAACATCCCGAAACCCACGGCCTGATTGCCTCGGCCACCTGGTTCGACATGGACAACGACGGCGACCAAGACCTGCTGCTCGGCATGGGCTTCGGCAAAGGCCGTCTGCTGCGTAACGATTTGAAGGAAACCGGCACGCTCGGCTTTACCGAAGTCGGCAGCGGCAACGCCGTGGACGACTATCAAATCAGCGTTGCCACCAATGTTTTGGATTACGACAACGACGGCCGCCTCGACATCATCATCGGCAACGTCATGCAGCGTTATCTGCCCGGCTACGACCGCACCGTTCCCTACAACATCTTCAAACTGCCGCAACCCGAATACCAGGGCGACAGGAGGATGTTCAACGTCATGCACCGCAGTTGGCACGACGCAAACAATGCCGACGAAAACCTGCTGCTGCGCAACTTGGGCGGCGGCCGCTTCGCGAAAATCCCCAACAGCGAAAACGGCTTTAGCGGCAAACGCTGGACAATGGCGGTCGCTACGGGCGACTTGAACGACGACGGCTTTGCCGACCTTTACATCGCCAACGATTTCGGCCCCGACGAACTGTACATCAACGAGCAGGGCAAACGCTTCCTGCCCGTTAAAGGCAGCTTTGCCGGCTCCGTCGGCCGCGACACCTACAAAGGCATGAACGCCACTTTCGGCGATTTGGACGACAACGGCCGCCCCGACATTCACGTTTCCAACGTGCATGAAAAATTACAGGCCGAAGGCAGCCTGCTGTGGATGAACTACAGCAAGAGCGGCCAAACCGATGCCGACATGTTCAAAGACGAAGCCGCCCGCCGCAACGCCCTCAACGAACGGCGGTTCGGTTGGGGTGCGGCTTTCGGCGACCTCGACCGCGACGGCCGCCTCGACATCGTGCAGGCCAACGGCATGGCCGACGATGCCTACGACAAAAAAGAGGCCGTCTGCCCCGATTATTGGTATTGGAACGCCCAAATCGCCCTAACCAACCCTGACGTGCACGGCTATGCCGACCGCTGGGCGGACATGCGCGGCCGCTGCGTTTTCGGTTTTGAAGCCAACCGCGTTTATTTGAACAAAGGCAGCTATTTCGTCGATGTTGCCGAACAGGCCGGCTGGAACAAAAAAGGTACGTCGCGCGGCATGATACTGGCCGACTTCGACAACGACGGCGACCTTGACAGCCTCGTAACCCACATGACCGCCGCGCCCTCGCTTTACCGCAACGACAGCCGGCCCGCAGGCTGGGTGGGCGTGGAACTGGTCGGTAACGGCCAAACCTGCAACCGCGACGCGCTGGGCAGTAAAGTCGTCCTTGCCGCAGGGGACAGCCCGACCGGTGCCGCGCAACACCGCGAAGTTTATGCCAACAACGGCCTGGCCGCCCAAAGCGACCGCCGCATCCTCTTCGGCTTGGGCGGCAAAGGCAGTGGCAAAGTCAGCCTGTCGGTACGCTGGTGCGGACGCGGGGATGCCGAAACATTCAAATTGAAACCCGGTCAGTATCACCGTATCGAACAGAAATAAAGGGGAGGCCGTCTGAAACTTATTTTTCAGACGGCCTTTTTGTATTTTGCCACTTATATCCGAACAGACTTCTTCACATCCGAAGGCAAAAATCCGTAATGCCGCCTGAACGCTTCGTTGAACCGTCCCGCGTGGCGGTAGCCGCAAAAGTGCATGGCGGCTTGGACGGTGCTGCCGGATTCGATGAGGGCGAGCGCGTGTTCCAGCCGCAGGCGGCGCAGGCGTCCGGCGACGGTTTCGCCGGTTTGCGCTTTGAAATAGCGTTTCAGGTAGCATTCGTTCAGTCCGACGCGGCGGGCGATTTCGGCGATGGTCAGCGGGCGGGCGAATTCGCTGTTCAAAATATCGGCGGCTTCGTCTATGCGCCGGCGGCGGTAGCCGTTGTCGTGGCGGCGGAAGGTGAAGCGCAATAATTGGGCGGAGAGTTTCAGCGCGGCGGCTTCGTCGGCGAGCAGGCCGAAGCCGTCCGATTCGAACGGGCGTTGCAGCAGGGGGCAGGCTGCCGCCGCGTTTTGCGCCAGCCGTTGCAGGGCGAATCGGCCTATCGTTTGCGGCGAAAACAGGCGTTCGTCCAGCAAGCCTTCGTCGTGCCAGCGGCGCAGTTTTTCCAGCGAAAAATCCAAATGCAGCGCGCACATGCCGCCGTTGTCGGGCAGCAGGGTTTCGGATACGTCCGCCAACTCGCCGCGCACCAGCCAGATTTCGCCGGCAGACGGGCGGTATTCCCTGCCGCCCATTTGTAACCGGTTCTGCCCCGACACCATGACGAACAGGGCGCAGTTGTGGCTGAAATTGTGGATTTCGGTGGGAAACGCACCCGTTCCGCCGCCGCGCATCCGCGACAGGGTGATGCCCGAGTCGAAGCGGTTGATGCACATTTCCAGATGCAAACCGGGCTGTTTTGCCTGCGCCATGAGCGCGCTGTCGGAACAGCCGTCCAACGCCCAGCCGGATTTATCGGAGCGGACATAGGTTTGGTACTGGCGGTAGATGGCGGCGGTGTTCATGCTTGGATGGGAATGGGTTGTCTGATAAGTGGATTAAATAGGAATTATTGCTAATAATCAAGCGTAGGGATTGGTTGAAACGGGAAAGGTCGTCTGAAAGCGTGTTTCAGACGACCTTTCCCGTTTCGGGAATTTGTTTTGCCGTATCGGGAATTTTGCGTTCGGCAGCATGGTTTCTGCGAATTATTTATTTAATAATAAACATTCCTATTCGCACAACAAAGGAACCGCACACCGTGAAACCGAGTTTTTGCCTTGCAGCCTGCGCTGTCCTGCTGGCCGCCTGTTCGCCCGAACCTGCCGCCGAAAAAACTGTATCCGCCGCATCCCAAGCCACATCTGCCACCACACTGACCGTGCCGACCGCACGGGGCGATGCCGTTGTGCCGAAGAATCCCGAACGCATCGCCGTGTACGACTGGGCGGCGTTGGATACGCTGACCGAATTGGGCGTGAACGTGGGCGCAACCACCGCGCCGGTGCGCGTGGACTATTTGCAGCCTGCATTTGACAAGGCGGCAACGGTGGGGACGCTGTTCGAACCCGATTACGAAGCCCTGCACCGCTACAATCCGCAGCTTGTCATTACCGGCGGGCCGGGCGCGGAAGCGTATGAACAGTTGGCGAAAAACACGACCACCATAGACCTGACGGTGGACAACGGCAATATCCGCACCAGCGGCGAGAAGCAGATGGAAACCCTGGCGCGGATTTTTGGCAAGGAAGCGCGCGCGGCGGAATTGAAGGCGCAGATTGACGCGCTGTTCGCCCAAACGCGCGAAGCCGCCAAAGATAAAGGGCGCGGACTGGTGCTGTCGGTTACGGGCAACAAGGTGTCCGCCTTCGGCACGCAGTCGCGGTTGGCCAGCTGGATACACGGCGACATCGGCCTGCCGCCCGTGGACGAATCTTTACGCAACGAGGGGCACGGGCAGCCCGTTTCCTTCGAATACATCAAAGAGAAAAACCCCGATTGGATTTTCATCATCGACCGTACCGCCGCCATCGGGCAGGAAGGGCCGGCGGCCGTCGAAGTGCTGGATAACGCGCTGGTACGCGGCACGAACGCTTGGAAGCGCAAGCAAATCATCGTCATGCCTGCCGCGAATTATATCGTTGCGGGCGGCGCGCGGCAGTTGATACAGGCGGCGGAACAGTTGAAGGCGGCGTTTGAAAAGGCCGAACCCGTTTCGGCGGGGAAAGAATAGGGGTCGTCTGAAAACGGAGCTTCCGAAGAAAGCGGAGTTTCTGCGAAGCTAAAACCGAAGCTGCAAAAGAAGCAAAAAGCAGCCTGCACGTTGAAAATACTGCCCAAGCAAACCTTCGGTTTGCCACCCTCTCCCTAGCCCTCTCCCACGGGGCGAGGGGATTGGGTTACAGGCTGCCTTTAAGGTTCAGGCAAATTTCCACTTCGTTGAAGCTCCATTTTCAGACGACCTCGTGGAGTACCATAGGCACACGCATCGAGCGGCTGAATCAACGATTCAGACCGATGGCAAGTCTGCATTCGAGTTTGTGCGGTAAACAGCGAGGCTGCGGCAACCCGTCCCCTCTCCCCGTGGGGGAGGGTTAGGGAGAGGGCAGTAAGCCGCAGGCTTGCATCAAAGCCGATGACACTTCCGTTACAACCCCGCCCACTGAAAGCAGCCTGCAACGAAACCAAAACGACAAACCGCATCAAAAACCACCCAACCCATAGGAGAACCCCATGCAAAACGAAACCATCAACCTGAAACAGCACCTTGCCGCCATCAAAGAATACTGGCAGCCCGAAATCATCAACCGCCACGGATTCCAATTCCGCCTGGTCAAACTTTTGGGCGATTACGGCTGGCATACGCACGGATACAGCGACAAAGTGCTGTTTGCCGTGGAGGGCGACATGGCGGTGGACTTCGCCGACGGCGGCAGCATGACGATACGCGAAGGCGAGATGGCGGTCGTGCCGAAGTCGGTGTCGCACCGCCCGCGTTCGGAAAACGGCTGCTCGGTGGTGCTGATTGAGCTGCCCGACCCGTCCGAGGCCGTCTGAAAACGAAGTTTCCGAAGGAAGTCGAGTTTCTGCGAAGCTAAAAGCAGCCTGCACCTTCAATATGCCGAAAGCTCAACCCCACCGCACACCAACACACAAAGGAAACCCCATGACACGCTTCAAATACTCCCTGCTGTTTGCCGCCCTGCTGCCCGTGTACGCGCAGGCCGATGTTTCTGTTTCAGACGACCCCAAACCGCAGGAAAGTACCGAATTGCCCACCATCACCGTTACCGCCGACCGCACCGCGAGTTCCAACGACGGCTACACCGTTTCCGGCACGCACACCCCGCTCGGGCTGCCCATGACCCTGCGCGAAATCCCGCAGAGCGTCAGCGTCATCACATCGCAACAAATGCGCGACCAAAACATCAAAATGCTCGACCGCGCCCTGTTGCAGGCGACCGGTACCAGCCGCCAGATTTACGGCTCCGACCGCGCGGGCTACAACTACCTGTTCGCGCGCGGCAGCCGCATCGCCAATTACCAAATCAACGGCATCCCCGTTGCCGACGCGCTGGCCGATACGGGCAATGCCAACACCGCCGCCTATGAGCGCGTGGAAGTCGTGCGCGGCGTGGCAGGGCTGCTGGACGGCACGGGCGAGCCTTCCGCCACCGTCAATCTGGTGCGCAAACGCCCGACCCGCAAGCCATTGTTTGAAGTCCGCGCCGAAGCGGGCAACCGCAAACATTTCGGGCTGGGCGCAGACGTATCAGGCAGCCTGAACGCCGAAGGCACGCTGCGCGGCCGCCTGGTTTCCACCTTCGGACGCGGCGACTCGTGGCGGCAGCGCGAACGCAGCCGCGATGCCGAACTCTACGGCATTTTGGAATACGACATCGCACCGCAAACCCGCGTCCACGCAGGCATGGACTACCAGCAGGCGAAAGAAACCGCCGACGCGCCGCTCAGCTACGCCGTGTACGACAGCCAAGGTTATGCCACCGCCTTCGGCCCGAAAGACAACCCCGCCACAAATTGGTCGAACAGCCGCCACCGTACGCTCAACCTGTTCGCCGGCATCGAACACCGCTTCAACCAAGACTGGAAACTCAAAGCCGAATACGACTACACCCGCAGTCGCTTCCGCCAGCCCTACGGCGTAGCAGGCGTGCTTTCCATCGACCACAGCACCGCCGCCACCGACCTGATTCCCGGTTATTGGCACGCCGACCCGCGCACCCACAGCGCCAGCGTATCATTGACCGGCAAATACCGCCTGTTCGGCCGCGAACACGATTTAATCGCGGGTATCAACGGCTACAAATACGCCAGCAACAAATACGGCGAACGCAGCATCATCCCCAACGCCATCCCCAACGCCTACGAATTTTCCCGCACGGGCGCCTACCCGCAGCCATCATCGTTTGCCCAAACCATCCCGCAATACGGCACCAGGCGGCAAATCGGCGGCTATCTCGCCACCCGTTTCCGCGCCGTCGACAAGCTTTCGCTGATTTTGGGCGGACGATACACCCGTTACCGCACCGGCGGCAGCTACGACAGCCACACCGGCGGCACACCAACCATCCGCGCCAACCGTTTCACCCCCTACACAGGCATCGTGTTCGACTTGACCGACAACCTGTCGCTTTACGGCTCGTACAGCAGCCTGTTCGTCCCACAATCGCAAAAAGACGAATACGGCAGCTACCTGAAACCCGTAACCGGCAACAATCTGGAAGCCGGCATCAAAGGCGAATGGCTTGAAGGCCGTCTGAACGCATCCGCCGCCGTGTACCGCGCCCGTAAAAACAACCTCGCCACCGCAGCGGGACGCGACCCGAGCGGCAACACCTACTACCGTGCCGCCAACCAAGCCAAAACCCACGGCTGGGAAATCGAAGTCGGCGGCCGCATCACGCCCGAATGGCAGATACAGGCAGGCTACAGCCAAAGCAAAACCCGCGACCAAGACGGCAGCCGCCTGAACCCCGACAGCGTGCCCGAACGCAGCTTCAAACTCTTCACCGCCTACCACTTCACACCCGAAGCGCCCAGCGGCTTGACCATCGGCGCAGGCGTGCGCTGGCAGAGCGAAACCCACACCGACCCTGCCACGCTCCGCATCCCCAATCCCGCCGCCAAAGCCCGCGCCGCCGCCAACAGCCGCCAAAAAGCCTACGCCGTCGCCGACATCATGGCGCGTTACCGCTTCAACCCGCATGCCGAACTGTCGCTGAACGTGGACAACCTGTTCAACAAACACTACCGCACCCAGCCCGACCGCCACAGCTACGGCGCACTGCGGACAGTGAACGTAGCGTTTACCTATCGGTTTAAATAAGGCCGTCTGAAACGGAGTTTCTGCGAAGTTAAAAGCAGCCTGCACATTGGGAATGCCGTCCAAGCAAACCTGTGGTTTGCCGCCCTCTCCCTGGCCCTCTCCCGCGGGGAGAGGGGATTGGGTTGCAGGCTACCTTTAAGGTTCAGGCAAATTTTCACTTCGTTGAAGCTCCATTTTCAGACGACCTCGTGGAGTACCACAGGCACACGCATCGAGCGGCTGAATCAAAGATTCAGACCGATGGCAGTCCGCACCCAAGTTTATGCGGTAAACAGCAAGGCTACGGCAACCCGTCCCCTCTCCCCGTGGGAGAGGGTTAGGGAGAGGGCAGTAAGCCGCAGGCTTGCATTCGGAACGAAACGAAAACCGCCGCACGGAGTCTAATCAAACCGGTTACGAAAACAAATAACGCAGCCATATTCCGCTTTCAGACGACCCAAACCACCCGAAACATATAGTGGATTAAAATAAGAGACAAGACGGTAATGCCTGCTGTGTACAGCTAGAATACATAAGGGTGTTGACAACGCCGTATCATTGCAATTTTGATCCGCCATAAATTTTGTCTGCAACCAAAGGAAAACCATCATGAAAAACATCAAAACCCAACTTTTCGCCGTTCTCCTCGGCCTCTCTGCCGCAGCCGTGCCTGCCGCCGAAATCGCCCAAAGCACGGGCAAAGTCTTTGAAGGCGAAAACTACACCGTCATCCGTGAAACCCTGCCCAAAGGCAAGGAAATCCCCCGCCACAACCACCCCGGCCACACCCTGCTGGTTACCCAAACCAAAGGCAGCTCGGTATTTTTGTTTGATGGCGGAAAAAGGCAGGAATTGCGGCCGGGCAGCGTCCTGAAGGCGGACGGCAGCGAATACGTCGCCATCAAAATAACCGACGACAGCGAATTTGTGATTGTGCTGGTGAAGGACGAGGCAAAGTAATGATGTAAATAGTTTACTGCCCTTATTTTTGCATATATCGTAAAAGCTGTTTTCAGACGGCCTCAAAACCAAACCGGCATATGGGGATACCTTATGCCGGTTTGGTTTGTGCGGATTGTCCTGCTTTGTGTCAATTCAGGTTTGAACCGCCATGATTGATTAAAGAGGAGCGTCTTCCGCTTTATTTATTTCCCGTCGGGTAAGGATTTCGAGTATGCCCCGGCCGATGCGGCGGGCGTAGTTGATGTCGTTCAGTAGCGAAGAAGTCTGCCAGCCGTTCAATTCGTGGTTGCGCAGTTTTACCATCACGCGCCCCCTGAAGGTTTTCAACGTTTCGGTATGTATCCGCAGTTTTTCCATCAGCCCGGTACGTTCTTCGCCTGCCGCCAAGGCGTCTATGCGGCGGAACAGGCGCAGGGTTTTGAAGACATGGCTGCGTAGGCGCAGATAGTCTTTACCGGCAGGAGAGGCCGCATCCGACAGATATAGCTTCATGTTTTTCTGCAGGTGCTGGCTTTCCTTCACGATTTCGACAATCTGCCAGGCGGCGGCATGATCGCCGGCCAGGCGTTCCTGAAGCCCTTCGACTGCGGTATCGAGCTTGCCGGTGAAATCAAGGATTGCGCTGAACAAGGGCTTGATTTGGCTTTCATACAGTTGCGGCACGTCCAACTCGAGCGGTGGCTGCGGCGGGGGCAGCTCTTTGCCTTCGTCATCCCCTTCGGCATACAGCCGGTCAGTGGGGATAAACAGCGCATGACACATGACTTCGATGCCGATGCTGTCTAAGTGGTGGATTTCCTTGCCTACCGCCATCAGTGCGGTATCGGGCGAAAGCAGCATGTTGGATTGCAGATAGCGCGGTTCCAACGCCGCTTTGTCTTGCAGGAGCAGGTTGGTATCGGTTTTATCGGGCAAACGCCGCCGCAGCCAATCGGCCAGTTTCGCCTGCAATTTCCAGAATACGGCCAATCCCATCAGGTTGAACAGCGTATGGAACAAAGCCAGCTGCAGCAGTTGCCCCATGTCCAGCCATTGGCCGAATTTCATCACCAGATGCGTCAGCGGCCACCAGATAATCAGCGACAGCACGGCGGTTACCGTATTGAACACCACATGCGCCAGAGCCAGCCGCTGGCCGTTGCGGTCCCCGCCCAACATACCCACCAGCGCAGTGGTTGCGCTGCTGCCGACGTTGGAGCCGACGGCAATGGCAAAACCCTGTATCAGGCTGATTTGCCCTCCGGCCAATGCCGCCAAGGTCAGCAGCAGCGTGGCGTGGGAGGATTGCAGTACCACGGTCAGCAAAAAGCCGACGACAAAGAAAATCAGCACTTCGGCCATGCCGCCGATTTGTGTACCGCTGAAATCAATGTCCGCACCGAAGGCCTGAAAACCGGCCTTGATTTCGTCCACACCTAGGAAAATCAGCGCGATGCCGACCAAAACCCGGCCGAAAGCCCGGCTGCGGTCGCTGAAAAAACTCATCAGGATGCCGAATACCAGCATAGGCAGGGCGGCGGGGCTGAGGCTCAGGCTTTGCCCGGCCAAAGCCAGCAGCCAAATCCCGCTGGTCGCGCCCAAATTGGTGCCGAGCAAAATGGCGATACCGCCGGCAAGCTGAATCATGCCGGTGCTTAAAAACGCAATCGTCAGCAGTGAAACCAGCGTGCTTGATTGCAGGATGAAGGTCGCCCCCATCCCGAATAATGCCCCCTTGGCCGGAGTGGCGGTCGATTTTCGCATCCAGCGCTCCAAACGCCCGCCCGCCGCCTCGCGCAAACCGTCCTCGATATTCTGCATCCCGAACAGGAATAACGCCAAGCCGTAACACAGCCTCAGCCACGACGGGCTATAGATGAAGCTGACAACCAACGCCAGCAGCAACGCCGCCAGTAAAAAATATTTCCGAATCAGTTTAACCATATTTCCCTCAAACCATGGCCGATTCAATCGGCTTGAAATCAAGGCTTTTCAGACCGCAGGCAGAAAGGCGCAGATGGTACGTCGAAGTGTGGCGATATTGTAATAAAAGTTTAGTTAATTTGCCGTAACTCAATATTTCCATGATTATTTTAACAAGAAGGCCGTCTGAAAAACCTTATGGACGAAGGTTTCGGACTTGGCGGCAAATAAATCCCCGTGTTAAGATTTTGCACAAGGCTGTTTGTTTCACGCAAAGCCTCTTTTTTATCAATTAAACCATAAGGAAATTAAAAATGAACCGTCGTCAATTTATCGGGGGCACTGCTGCCATTTCATTGGCTGCTGCCACAACATTGGCCAATGCGCACGGCAACCACGACCACAGCAGCCATTCACATGCCGCCAACAGTACCGACAATGCCTACGAAGCCGCCCGTAAGGCTGCAGGCCACTGCGTTGCCGCCGGCCAAGTTTGCCTGACACACTGCATCACGCTGTTGAGCAAAGGCGACACTTCCATGAAAGACTGCGCCGCAGCGGTTAACCAAATGCTCGCCCTTTGCGGTGCAATGCAAAATCTGGCGGCACAAAATTCCCGCCTGGCACCTTCTTTGGCCAAAGTCTGCATCGAAGCCTGCAAACAATGTGCGGCCGCGTGCCAAAAACATGCCGCGCATCATGCCGAATGCAAAGCCTGCTACGAATCTTGCACCGACTGCATCAAAGAGTGCGAGAAAATCGCCGCTTAATTCTTCCGATAAGAACGGGAGGCCGTCTGAAAGCCCGTACAGCGAATACTGTCAGAGCCGCAATATAATGGTGTCCGATAGCATTGTTTGCCGTAGTCCGGCAGCAGAAGGCAGTATGATTTTCAGACGGCCTTTTTATCTTCCAGCAGTCTGAAGGCCGTACAAACCAAACCGCCCTGCAAAACAAGCAGAGCGGTTTTTATCAGCGGTTTGGCAGGAATGGGACATGGGTATAAGGCGGTAAGTTGCCAATGCGAGGGGCAGGTAGTGCAAACCAATTCATTTTATTTCTGCATTTTTAGGTCTCTGTCCGAGTCCCGCGCGGCAAAGTCATAGTGAAAGACAAGTTAATCCGCCATGCGGCTGAAAATGAACGGCAGTTCGGCTTTCAGACGGCCTGATTGTTACAGATGATTTCTTTGGATAAATTCGAACAGGGTAGAAATAAAAAAAGATAAGTCGGATACTTGTCTGATGATGGCGGAAACGGTGGGATTCGAACCCACGGAGGATTTGCACCCTCAGCGGATTTCGAGTCCGCTGCATTCAGCCTCTCTGCCACGTTTCCAGCAGATAAAAATAATTTTAAGATTGGCGGAAGCGGTGAGATTCGAACTCACGGAGGGATATCAACCCCCGACGGTTTTCAAGACCGTTGCATTAAACCACTCTGCCACGCTTCCGTTCTGTCGCGTTTTTGATAGATAAAAAAATTTTCAAGATTGGCGGAAGCGGTGAGATTCGAACTCACGGAGGGCTATCAACCCTCGACGGTTTTCAAGACCGTTGCATTAAACCGCTCTGCCACGCTTCCGTTTCTTGAAAGCGCGCATAATAGCGTAAAACAGGGTGTCTGCCAAGTATTCTTTTCTGTTTATGGGCGGTTGTCTCGCAAGAAAACCCATTCTTTCTCGGTTGAAGCGGCTTCGTTGTAGATATAGCCTTCGTAATCAAACTGTTTTAGTTCTTCTGCACGGCTGATGCGGCGTTCGGCCGCGTAGCGGACCATCAGGCCGCGTGCGCGTTTGGCGTAAAAGCTGATGATTTTGTATTGGCCGTTTTTTCCGTCTTTAAAAACGGGGGTAATGATGTCTGCGTTTAGTTTTTCGGGCTGGACGGCTTTGAAATATTCTTGTGAGGCCAGGTTGATCAGTGTGCCGGCATTGTGCTCTTTCAGGGTGCGGTTGAGCAATTCGGTAATGGTTCCGCCCCAGTATTCGTATAGGTTTTTCCCGCGGCGGTTGGCAAACGGGGTACCCATTTCCAGGCGGTAGGGCTGCATGAGGTCGAGCGGGCGCAGCAGGCCGTAGAGGCCGGACAACAGTCGGACGTGCCGTTGCAGGTAGTCGATGCCGTCTGAATCCAGTGTTTCTGCGGATAAACCTTCGTAAACGTCGCCGTTGAACATGTAAACCGCCTGTTTGGCATTTTCAGGGGTAAACGGTGTGTGCCAGGCGGCATTCCGTTCTGCATTCAATAGGGCGATTTTGTCGGAAACGTGCATCAGTTCGGCCAGTTGGTGCGGGGCGAGCTGGCGCAGTTCGGCCATGAGTTGTTCCGCTTCGGACAACAGGTCGGGCAGGGTATGCCTGCCGATGGGGGCGGGGTCTTTTTCGTTCAGGTTTTTTGCGGGCGATAGGACAAACAGCATGGCTTCGTTTCTTTTACTCGGTTGTTTCAGATTGGAATTTCAGACGGCCTGAGGGCCGGGCATCAGGTTTTCGGCAGGGTAACGCCGGTTTGCCCCATGTATTTGCCGTTGCGGTCTTTGTAGGAAGTTTCGCACACTTCGTCGCTTTCGAAGAAGAGGACTTGCGCCACGCCTTCGCCGGCGTAGATTTTGGCGGGCAGGGGGGTGGTGTTGGAAAACTCGAGGGTAACGTAGCCTTCCCATTCGGGTTCGAACGGGGTGACGTTGACGATGATGCCGCAGCGGGCGTAGGTGGATTTGCCCAAGCAGACGGTCAGGACGTTGCGCGGGATGCGGAAGTATTCGACCGTGCGCGCCAGTGCGAAGGAATTGGGCGGGATGATGCAGCAGTCGTCTTCGACGGTGACGAAGTTTTTTGGGTCGAAGTTTTTGGGATCGACGATGGTGCTGTTGATGTTGGTGAAAATTTTGAATTCGTTGGCGCAGCGGATGTCGTAGCCGTAGCTGGACGTGCCGTAGGAGATGATGCGCTGTCCGTTGGCTTCTTTGATTTGGTTCGGCTCGAAGGGGTCGATCATGCCGAATTCTTCGCTCATGCGGCGTATCCATTTATCGGATTTGATGCTCATGGGTTTGTCCTGAATTTGGGGGTGTTGGCGGGGAGGTTTTCAGACGGCCTCTAAGGGTGAGGCTGTCTGAAAACGGTTTATTTTTTTGTTTTGACCAGTTTGACATCTTTCATGATGCCTTTGTCGAAGGTAACGGTGAAAATCAGTTGGCCGTTTTCCGATACTTTGTGTTTGCCGTTTGCACGGTTGTTTTTAAAGTTGCCTTCCACAGTCATATTTTTGAAGTAGGCACTGTATACGCCGAAAGGTTCGAGGAAGATGTTGCCCTGCGAACCGACGGAGTATTTGCCTTGGCCGTTGAATTTTCCGTCTTTAAACGCTCCGTCGTAGCGGTTGCCGTTGCGGCACGACCAAGTGCCTTTGCCTTCGGGAAGTCCGCTTTTGCCGACTTCGCCCTGATATTGGCAATCTTTGCTGTTATAAGGAGAAAGCGTTTCGGCGGAAACGGCGGCGGAAAATGTGCCTAAAAGGAGGAGCAGGGCGGAATATTTCATATGGGTTCCTTGTTGCGTATGTTTTCAGACGGCCTGATTGAGGATTCGAATGCCAGCAGGGTTTCGGCGATACGGCGCGGCAGAATGGCCAAAGCCCGTTCTCGCATGGCGGCCGGAATGCCGTAACAGGCTTCGGCGATGCTGCCGGTGATGGCGGCGAGGGTATCGCTGTCGCCGCCGAGCGAAACCGCCAACCGGACGGCATGTTCGAAACCGCTGCTTTCAAGAAAGGCGGTTATGGCCTGCGGCACGGTTTCCTGACAGCTTTCGTTAAAGCGGTAGTGCGGACGGATTTGGTCGCAGCTTTGATTGAGGCGGTAACCGAACTGCCGTGTAATGTTTTCCTGAATTTGTGCTTTGCTGATGCCGTTTCTGGCCCAAAATATGGCGGCGGCCACCGCTTGCGCGCCTTTGATGCCTTCGGGGTGGTTGTGGGTCACGGCAGCCGATTGTTCGGCGAAATACAGGGTCTCTTCCAGCGTGCCGAATGCCCAGCCGACGGCAGATACGCGCATCGCCGATCCGTTGCCCCAGCTGTCGTAGGGTTGCGGGTTGTCCGATTGCAGCCATTGAAGGAAACGGCCGCCGTACGCGCCTTTGGGAGCGGGATATGCTGCATACCAATCCCGCAGGATTGAAGCCAAATCTTCCCCGCATCCTTGCAGTACCCAATCGGCAACGGCAGTGGTACAGACGGTGTCGTCGGTAAAATCGCTGTCTGGGTGGAAGAGTTCGAAATCGGTATCGCAGTGGTTGTCGAAGTCGAATTCGAACCGAGAACCCGCAATGTCGCCGATTGCCGCGCCAAGCATGATAATGTCCTTTAATATCCGATCCGTATTTTCAGACGGCCTTAAGTGCTGAAATAGTGGAAGGTAAATTTTGGAAAGCCATCCGGTTCGTATATTCCCTTGATCAGGCCGATCCACTCTTGTCCGTCATACAGGCAGGCTTCTATTCCCACCACCGACTCCGTATGATTTGAGGCGAAAATCTGCAATTTTGCCGCACCACCTTCTTCTTTATCCATTTCTTCCATCGGAAAGAGACGCAGATTGCTTTTGTCTTCTACAAAATCCAACATTTCGTATATTTCTTCCAAAAATTGTCCCGAAATATCGTATTTGCCGTTCAGGATTTGGATGTCTTCCGTCCGATAGGCATTCAAAAAATCAGCAAGAATAAGGTAGATTTCCTTTTTTAAATCATTATCTATGTGCATGTATTGAGGCCGTCTGAAAACTAATCCTGCCAGCCGCCCAGGTGTACGGCTAATTCGTCCACCATGGTAGACAGGGCTTCGGCCATTAGGATTTGCGAGGCAAATGCCAAGCTGGCGGCATCGTCACCGTGGCTTTCCGCTTCCTCTTGCAGAACGTCCAGATACTGGATGCGTTTCAGGGTGAAATCCTGCGTCAGCACGAAGGCCAGCTGTTCGCGCCACACCAGTCCGAGCTGGGTGACGGTTTTGCCGTTTTTCACATGTTGCACCACCTCGTCGGCCGTCAAATCCTGTTTCGATATTTTGACCGTCGGTGCGACATCGCCGCTGCCTTTCAGCTCGCAATCGCTGTCGAGCTCAAAGCCACCGTCGCAAGCACCGTTAAGCAGCCATGAAGTCATCAGCGAAGCCGGAGATTGCTTGGTGTTCGGCAGCGACGCTTCCAAACCGCCCAAAGCCTCGCGCAGCCTGGTTAGCATGTTTTCCGCTTTGGTTGATGAAGCATTATTAACCAGCAGGTAGCCGTGTTTGGTGTCGAAAACCGCCAAACTGCGGCTGCTGCGTGTAAAGGCACGGGGAAGAAGATCGTCGGTAATCTGTTCTTTTAATTCTTGTTTCTCTTTGCGGCCTACATTGCGTGCCTCATTATTCTGAATTTCCGCCACCTTATCGTCCAAGATATCGCGGATGACGCCGGCAGGCAGCACTTTTTCTTCTTTTTTCAGAGCCACCAGCCAAGTATGTTCGGCGGGAAAAACCGGTTCGTGAGAAAAGGAAACCGGTGCGGCAAAGCCCTCGCTGAACCAATCCAAACCGCTGACCGGAACAAATCCGGCTTCGGCCAGTTTGGCAGACAATGTTTCCAAATCAGGCAGTTTGTCTTTATTAAGCGGATAAAGACTGATTTGCTTAAACCACATTTTGCATCCCTTTGCTTCTCAAAGCAGCGCATTATACAGGATGCACAGGCCGTCTGAATATCAGTAGCCCGCGCAAAGCTTGACTTACCATTCAGTTTTCCGTATAGTGCCGCGCTTCGGTTACGCGCCCATCGTCTAGAGGCCTAGGACACTGCCCTTTCACGGCGGCAACCGGGGTTCGAATCCCCGTGGGCGTGCCAGTTTCTATTAGCCTGCAACCTGAAAAAGGTACAGGCTAATATTATTTTATCTTTATAATTCAATCGTATATTTTAATTCTGGGCGATTTATAGCCTGCTCTTGTTTTGCCTCTTCTTTATGCTTTTTGTTTCTGTTTTTCTCTGTTTATGCCTATAATTGCAACGGATTTGCAACGCAATTTGCAACGGCGTTGCAACGGCTCGGAGATAAAAACAATGGCATCTATCCGCAAAAAATCTAACGGCATGTGGCTGGCGCAGGTTCGCCGGGTAGCTCGGGATGGGCTGCCGGCACTAAACCGATCGGCATCGTTCCCGCGCAAGGCGGAAGCGGAGGCTTGGGCGGCTAAAATCGAAAATGAGTGGCGCACACTGCGCTTTGGCGGTGCGCCGAATGTGCCGTTTTCGGAGGTGTTGGAGCGGTATAAAAACGAGGTATCGGTGCACAAGCACGGCTGGCGAAATGAAACCAATATCATCAATCGCGTGCTGCGCACGCCGCTGGCGGAGGTGAGGCTGCCGCATTTGTCGGAGTTGCAGTTCCAAGATTGGGCGGATGAGCGCAAAAAGGAGGTGAGCACGTCCACGTTGCGGCGGGAATGGGTGCTTCTGTCTAATGTTTTGACGGTGGCGTCCAAGCAATGGCGCTGGCTGCCTGAAAACTTTATGCAGCGGCTGGACAAACCCGCAGACGGGCTGGCCCGTACGCAGCGGGTAACGGATGAGGACGCGGCGGCGGTGGCGTTTGCGGGTGGGTATACACCTGATTGTGTGCCAAACGCCCGCACGCAACGGGCGGCGGCAGCGTTTTATTTCGCGCTGGAAACGGCCATGCGGGCAGGGGAGATTGTGATGCTGACGTGGGATTGTGTGTTTTATGATCGCCGCTATGTGTATATCCCGCTTACCAAAAACGGCCATCCGCGCAATGTGCCGTTAAGCAGCAAGGCTGTGGCGATTTTGCGACAGATGGAAACGGTGCGCGAAAATTCTTTTGTGTTTAATATCACCAGCGGCTCGCTGGATGCGCTGTTTCGCAAGCTCAAGCGGCGCAGCTTACTGGAAAACCTGCATTTTCACGATGCGCGGCGTGAGGCGCTGACGCGGCTGGCCAAGATATATTCGCCGATGGAGCTTGCTAAGATTTCAGGGCATCGTGATTTGCGGATTTTGCTCAATACCTACTACGCGCCCACGGTGGAAGATTTGGCGGATAAGCTGGAATAAGGAAAGCGGCCGATTGGCCGCTTGTTTATTGCTGTCTGCATGATTTGATGTATTTCACCACGTCGCCGGCTATCCAGCGGCGGTTTTTTTTGCCGCTGCTGCGCGGGCGTTTTTCGAGGTCAACCGGTGCGGGAAAATCGGGGCGGCAGACAATTTTATTATAAGTGTAGCTGTAAGAGTAATTCATCATTTCGGCGATGTCGGCGGTATCGATCAGGATAGCCGAATCTTCGGTGAGCCCGGCCAGCCTGCCGCGCTGCTGATTATTATGCAGCTCCTGCACCATTGATAGGATGGTTTTAATCTCGTTCATTTTTTACCTCTGGTTCCGCCGCGCGGGTTATTGGATATCAATCATTTTGATTTTCGAAAATGCGTGGCTTCGGGATATTTTTCAAAACCGACTTCAGGCATAAAAGCTTCATCATCCTCAACTTCTACTGCCTCCACGTTCTCGATGATCGTTCCATCGGGTAGTAGTACGTCGCAAATCCACCCGATACACGGTGATTCATCGTTTAGATTTTTCCAATCATTAGACCTCTTGCGAAAATATTCATCCCATCGCATTAATCAGTCCTGCAATCAGATTTACCCTTAACCCGAACCGT
>NZ_JBQCVA010000004.1:0-66566 GCF_051962715.1 Neisseria sp. P0008.S010 | reverse complement strand
CTTGTGCGGTTTGCTGGAAGAAGGTGCTCATGAGAAATCCCCTAAATGTTCTGGTGGGAATTTAGGGGATTTTGGGGAATTTTGCAAAGATTTCAGGCCGGCAGTTTCCGCAGCACGGGGCGCGGTGCTGGAGAAGGCGGCATCAAACGCAATTTCCCGTTTCCCCATCCTGCATCCCAGAGCCGAAGCCGCAGCCCGTCCTTCGTCAGTCAGCGGCGAATCGCTCCATCCCTGCAGGCGGCCGATGGTATTGAAAACGGTTTTGCCGTGTCTTACCAGATAAACTTCCAGCATCGTATCTTCCTTAATGAACACATTTATTCAGTCTTGAAGCCGATTGGGCATCATAACAGCAGAGAGGCCGTCTGAAAAAATAAAACTGCTTTCAGACGGCCTTTCCATTAAAATAGGGCGGTATTATCCGAAAGAAGCAAAAATTATGGCAAAACAACCGAGCGGCCTCGGACGCGGCCTCGATTCCCTTTTGTCCGGCAGCATAGAAGACGGCCGAGGCGAACGACTAACCACGGTGGCCGTAGGCGACATCAAGCCCGGCCGTTACCAACCTCGCGTGCAGATGGATGACGAAGCGTTGCAGGAATTGGCGGAGTCCATCAAAGCCCAAGGCGTTATTCAGCCGGTTATCGTGCGCGAGCACGGATTGTCGCAATACGAACTGATCGCCGGAGAACGCCGCTGGCGCGCCAGCCAATTGGCCGGGCTGACCGAGATTCCCGTCGTCGTCAAAAACATCAGCGACGAAACCGCGCTGGCAATGGGTTTGATTGAAAACCTGCAACGGGAAAACCTCAACCCAATTGAAGAAGCACGCGGCCTGAAGCGTCTCGCCGACGAATTCAGCCTGACGCACGAAACCATTGCCAAAGCCGTCGGCAAAAGCCGCAGTGCGATTTCCAATACCCTCCGCCTGCTGGCCTTGCCGGAACCGGTTCAGGAGCTGCTTTACCGCCGCCACTTGGAGATGGGGCATGCCCGCGCATTGCTGACACTACCGGTAGTTGATCAGTTGGAATTGGCTCAGAAAGCGGTTAAAAACAGTTGGTCGGTACGCGAAGTTGAGCGCCGCAGCCAGTTGGCGCAACAGGCAAAAAAAAGCAGTACCGAGAAAACCGTTCATCCCGATATCCGGCGGTTGAATGAAACATTAACGGCCGAGTTGGGCGTGAGTGCCGAAGTCAAAAGCAGTAACGGTCGAAAAGGTAAAATCGTCCTGCATTTTGACAATCCGGAAACCTTAGATGCACTGTTAAAACGGTTAGGTGTGCCGTTTGATTGAATACGCAGCAAATTAGAGTCGGAGTTGAAGCAATAAATCACCGGAAATACCTGTCAAACAAGCAGAAAATGAAACAATGGCATGGATGAAGGCCGAATTATCTTTAAATGCGGCAGACACCTTGTCATTTTGCTAAGAACTGTTAAAAATGGCCGTAAAGCCGAATGGGAGGTTTAAAAACGTAACTTTCTATAACGGTTGCATCGGCAGGTTATAAAATTATTTCACGAAAATTAACCTGTTTGCTTGACGGAAAACGGGGCATTCATTATAGTAGTGCGGCCTATCCTGACTCTTGCTGTGTGCCCTAATGGTAAAAATTCTTTATCTCCAACTTGCCGTGTTATTGGTAGTGGTTGCATTGAGCGGGTTGATAGCGGGGTCGCCTGCCGCATGGTCGGCGGCTGCCGGAGGGGTGAGTTATGTTTTACCTTCTGCTGTTACGGTTCTGTTCTTAAATATTTTCCGCAGTATGCCGCAATATGCCGGTTATGCTTTTATTTTCGGAGAAGGTTTAAGAATAGTGCTGGCACTGGTTTTAATGGTGGCATTCTTTGCCCTATATCACCAGGAGTTGCGGTTTATACCGTTTCTTTTAGGCTTGTTAGCCACCAGTCATGTGATTTTTTTTATTTTTTGGAAAGCAAAATATCATGTCAAGCGCAAGTGAAACCGTGACTGCTGCCGACTATATCAAACACCATCTGCAAAGTTTGACCAGTTTGTCCGATGTGACGAAAGGCCAAGGTTTGCAGAATATTGCCGATTTCTCTTATATCAACTTGGATGCCATATTTTTTGCCGTTGTTTTAGGTGCTTTGGGTTGCTTCCTGTTGCGCAGGGCGGCTGTAACGGCTACTGCCGGCGTTCCCGGCCGCTTTCAGGCTGCGGTCGAGCTGTTGTATGAATTTGTTGATGATATGTGCAAAGGCATTATTCATAATGCAGAATCACGCAAGGTTGTCGCGCCTTTGGGTTTAACCCTTTTTGTATGGATTTTCCTAATGAATGCCATGGATTTGTTGCCGGTTGATTTGTTACCTGTGGCATGGCAAGGCATTACCGGTGATCATCATGCATTGTTACGTTCAGTTCCAACCGCTGATTTAAATACATCGTTGGCCTTGGCAATTGGTGTTTTGTGTGTCTGCATTTACTACAACATTAAAATCAAAGGTGGTAAAGGATGGGTGCATGAGCTGTTTACAGCACCATTCGGTCCGTTTTTGGCTCCGGCCAACTTTTTGTTGAATATTTTGGAATTTTTATCCAAAACCGTTTCTCATGGTATGCGGTTGTTTGGCAATATGTATGCAGGTGAGCTGGTATTTTTGCTGATTGCTTTGCTTGGAGGTGCTTGGGCTGCTGGTGGGCATTTTAGTTTAATGGATCCCGTCTTGTTTTTGTTCCATATTATTGCGGGGGCAGCTTGGGCCATATTCCACATTTTGATTATTACCTTACAGGCTTTTATCTTCATGGCATTGGCATTCGTTTATATTGGTCAGGCACATGATGCGCACTAAGCATTGTGTAATGGTTAAAGGTTTTATGTTCTAAAGTTTGAAGTTTTAGTTTTGGTTGTTTAGTCGTAGTTTTAACTTTTGTTTTATTTAAGGAGTGTAAAATGGGTTTGATTGCTATTGCTTGCGGTTTGATCGTGGCATTGGGTGCATTGGGTGCCTCTATTGGTATCGCAATGGTTGGTTCTAAATATTTGGAATCCTCTGCTCGTCAGCCTGAATTGATTGGCCCGCTGCAGACCAAGCTGTTTTTGATTGCAGGTCTGATTGATGCGGCATTCTTGATTGGTGTAGCTATTGCTCTGCTGTTCGCCTTCGTTAATCCGTTTGTTAAGTAATCAGGGAAATTCTTATTCTGTATGAGCAGAATAGAAAGATTGCATGATTAACTTTATATACGAAGGTTAAGTAATGAATTTAAATGCAACCTTAAGTGCGCAGTTAATCGTCTTTTTAATTTTGGTTTGGTTCACAATGAAATATGTGTGGCCTCCGATTGCTAAGGCGCTTGATGAGCGCGCTGACAAAATCGCAGAAGGTTTGGCTGCGGCTGAACGCGGGAAGAGTGATTTTGAACAGGCTGAAAAGAAAGTTGCAGAACTCTTGGCCGATGGTCGCAATCAGGCTACCGAACTGGTGGCGAATGCGGAAAAACGTGCGGCGCAAATTGTAGAGGAAGCAAAGAATCAGGCTTCTGTTGAGGCTGCCCGTATCGCGGCTCAAGCAAAATCAGATGTAGAGCAGGAAACTAACCGTGCACGCGAAGCATTGCGTGAGCAAGTTGCTGCTTTAGCTGTAAAAGGTGCTGAAGCCATTTTGCGAAGTGAGGTTAATGCTGCCAAACATGCTGATTTGCTTGCTAACCTGAAGCAGGAGCTGTAGCTTATGGCTGAGTTCGCAACTATTGCCAGACCTTATGCAAAGGCATTATTTGAACTGGCGAACGAAAAACATCAAATTGAATCTTGGTTGAGTGGGTTGAAGGAATTAGCATGGTCGGTAGCTCAGGCTCGTGTTGCTGCGCTGATTGAGGATACCCGAACTAATAGCAAGGAAAAGGCTGATTTTTTACTCAAATTGCTTACTGATGAGCAGGTTGCGGGAGACAAAACTTTTCGTAATTTTGTTTATGTAGTGGCAGATGAGAAGCGGCTTTTGGTTTTACCTGAAATTTATGTTCAATATCAAGATTTAGTTTTATCGCGTAATAATACCAAGAAGGCGGTCATTTACAGTGCATTCGAATTTGCCAGCGAAGGGCAAAAGGCCAAAATCGTAGCAGATTTGGAGCAACATTTTAATACCCGGTTAGAAGCTGTTTTTAATGTTGAGCCTAGCTTAATCGCCGGAATTAAGGTGGAAGTGGATGATCAGGTATTGGATCTGTCTATACAGGGTAAATTGCAAAAACTGTATACGGCAATGACGAATTAGGAGAGTTTTCATGCAGCTTAATCCTGCTGAAATCAGCGAATTATTGAAAGCCAAAATCGAAAACTTAGACACAAAGCAAGAGATACATACTCGAGGTACGGTAATTTCCGTTACTGATGGTATTGTGCGAGTGCATGGCTTGTCAGACGTAATGCAAGGTGAAATGCTTGAATTTCCGAATAATACGTTTGGTCTGGCAATGAACTTGGAGCGCGATTCGGTTGGTGCTGTTGTGTTGGGTGAATATGAGCACATCAAAGAAGGAGATGAGGTTAAATGTACTGGCCGCATCTTGGAAGTGCCGATTGGCCGCGAATTGGTGGGTCGTGTAGTAAATGCACTGGGGCAGCCAATTGATGGTAAAGGTCCTATTGATACAAAACTGACAGCACCTATTGAGAAAATTGCGCCAGGTGTAATTGCTCGTCAATCAGTTGACCAACCTATGCAGACAGGCGTGAAAGCTATTGACTCAATGGTACCCATTGGTCGAGGGCAGCGTGAGTTGATTATTGGTGACCGTCAGACGGGTAAAACAGCTGTTGCATTGGATGCAATCGTCAATCAAAAAGGGACTGGCGTTGTTTGCATTTATGTAGCAGTAGGTCAAAAAGCATCTTCTATTGCGAACGTAGTTCGTAAATTAGAGGAGTATGGCGCAATGGAGCATACAATTGTAGTTGCGGCAACGGCTTCTGAAGCTGCGGCATTACAATTTATTGCGCCTTATGCAGGCTGTACTATGGGTGAGTTTTTCCGAGATAGAGGAGAAGATGCTTTAATTGTATATGATGATTTGTCTAAACAAGCTGTAGCTTATCGTCAAATTTCTTTATTATTGCGTCGTCCACCCGGTCGCGAAGCGTATCCTGGCGATGTGTTCTATTTGCACAGCCGCCTGTTGGAACGCGCTGCCCGTATCAATGCTGATGAAGTTGAAAAGCTGACTGGTGGTGAGGTAAAAGGTAAAACAGGTTCTTTAACTGCACTGCCAATTATTGAGACTCAAGCCGGTGACGTTTCAGCGTTTGTTCCGACTAATGTAATTTCAATTACTGATGGTCAAATTTTCTTAGAAACTGATTTGTTTAACTCAGGTATCCGTCCTGCCATTAATGCAGGTATTTCCGTCTCCCGTGTTGGTGGTGCTGCCCAGACTAAAGTTATTAAAAAATTAGGCGGTGGTATCCGTTTAGCTTTGGCGCAATATCGAGAGCTGGCAGCCTTCTCTCAATTTGCATCTGATTTAGATGAAGCCACACGCAAGCAGTTGCAGCATGGTGAGGTAGTTACTGAATTGATGAAACAAAAGCAGTTCAGTACATTAAATACAGCTGAGATGGCTTTGACCCTATGGGCTATTAATGAAGGTTCATACGGAGATGTTCCTGTTTCTAACGCATTATCTTTTGAAGCTGAGTTCTTGAGTTATGTGCGTACTCAATATCCAAAAGTTTTAGAAAGCATCAATGAAACAGGTGCTATGTCTGATGATAATGAAAAAGCCTTAACAGAAGCGATGAAGTCTTTCAAGGCGTCTTATGCACATACGGCATAAGCGATAAAGAAAGGAGTCTAGAATGGCTGTTGGGAAAGAGATTCTCACCAAAATTCGTAGTGTTCAGAATACACAGAAGATCACTAAAGCGATGCAAATGGTGTCAACCTCTAAGATGCGTAAGACTCAGGAACGGATGCGTTTAGCGCGTCCGTATGCTGATAAAGTGCGTTTGGTAATGGGCCATTTGGCACAAACACAAGAAAACCACGGTATTAAATTATTGAGCGAGCGCTGTAAGATACGTCGCGCTGGTTTTATTTTAATTACTACAGATAAGGGTTTATGTGGCGGGCTAAATGCGAATGTGCTAAAGAAATTTTTAGCACAAATGCAAGATTACCAGGAACGTGGTATTGAGACTGATGTAGTTTGTATCGGTAGTAAAGGTTTAGCTACTTGCCAGCGCATTGGGTTAAATGTAATTGCCAGCGTAGTAAATTTAGGTGATACGCCTAGGTTAGAATTGTTGGTCGGTTCATTGACAGAGCTGTTTAAGCGGTACGAACAGAACGAAATTGATATTATTCATATTGTTTATTCTGGTTTCGTAAATACTATGCGCCAAGAGCCTCGAATGGAAGTATTACTCCCTATTGGGCGGAATACTTTGGAGGCAGCTCAAGTCGAAGGTCGGGGATATAATTGGGATTACCGTTATGAACCTACACCTATTGCTGTATTGGAATACCTAGTTCGTCGTTATTTGGAATCTGTGGTTTATCAGGCGTTAAGCGATAATATGGCTTCAGAGCAGGCCGCACGTATGGTAGCCATGAAAGCTGCTACAGATAATGCAGGTAATGCAATTAAGGAGCTGCGTTTGGTGTACAATAAATCGCGCCAAGCGGCTATTACTACAGAATTGTCAGAAATTGTTGCAGGTGCAGCGGCTGTATAGCTTGCTGATTTGCATTTAGAAATTAGGATGCGATAATGAGCCAAGGCAAAATCGTACAAATCATCGGTGCTGTAGTGGATGTGGAATTCCCACGTGACGCTATCCCGCATGTTTTTGATGCATTAAAATTAGTTGAAAATGACCTAACCTTAGAAGTTCAACAACTTTTAGGGGATGGTATAGTGCGTACTATTGCGATGGGTAGTTCAGATGGATTAAAGCGTGGTATGGCTGTGAATAATACTGGGGCTCCGATTACTGTTCCTGTTGGCCGTGAAACTTTGGGTCGTATTATGGATGTATTGGGTAATCCGGTTGATGAGGCAGGTCCGGTAAATGCATCCAATACACGTGCGATCCATCAAGAAGCTCCTAAGTTTGATGAGCTTTCTTCAACAACGGAATTATTAGAAACAGGTATTAAGGTTATCGACTTGTTATGTCCGTTTGCCAAAGGTGGTAAAGTGGGTCTGTTCGGTGGAGCAGGTGTAGGCAAAACCGTAAATATGATGGAGTTGATTAACAACATTGCCAAGGCACATAGCGGTTTGTCTGTGTTCGCAGGTGTGGGTGAACGTACTCGTGAAGGTAATGACTTCTACCACGAGATGAAAGATTCCAACGTATTAGACAAAGTGGCAATGGTTTACGGTCAGATGAACGAGCCTCCAGGCAACCGTCTGCGCGTTGCTTTGACCGGTTTGACTATGGCCGAATACTTCCGTGACGAAAAAGACGAAAATGGTAAAGGTCGAGACGTATTGTTCTTCGTTGATAATATCTACCGTTACACTCTGGCCGGTACCGAAGTATCTGCATTGTTGGGCCGTATGCCTTCAGCCGTGGGTTATCAACCGACATTGGCTGAAGAAATGGGTCGTTTGCAAGAGCGTATTACTTCTACCCAAACAGGCTCTATTACTTCCATCCAAGCTGTATATGTACCTGCGGATGACTTGACTGACCCGTCTCCAGCAACAACTTTCGCCCACTTGGACGCAACCGTCGTATTGAGTCGTGATATTGCATCTTTAGGTATTTACCCTGCAGTTGACCCGCTTGACTCTACTTCACGCCAACTGGATCCGATGGTATTGGGTCAAGAGCACTATGACGTAGCCCGAGGCGTACAATCTACTCTGCAAAAATACAAAGAATTGCGCGATATTATTGCCATTCTTGGTATGGATGAATTGTCAGACGAAGACAAACTGACCGTGATGCGTGCACGTAAGATCCAGCGCTTCCTGTCGCAACCGTTCCACGTTGCCGAAGTATTTACTGGTTCTCCTGGTAAGTATGTGCCGTTACGAGATACTATTGCCGGCTTCAAAGCTATCTTGAGTGGCGAATATGATCATCTTCCTGAACAGGCGTTCTACATGGTAGGTGGCATTGAAGAAGCTGCTGAGAAAGCAAAAACTTTAAACTGATAGGAGGCTGGCATGGATGTCATGCGAGTTGAAGTGGTAAGTAACGAATATAACATCTATTCAGGCGAGGCCAGCTTTGTTGTGGTTCCGACTGTTCAGGGTGAGCTCGGTATTTATCCGCGACATGAGCCGATTATGAGTTTGGTACGGCCAGGTGCATTACGGCTGCAAATTCCAGGTGAAAAAGAAGAGGTTTTGGTGGCAGTTTCAGGCGGCGTTTTGGAGGTTCAACCTGATAAATTGACCGTATTGGCTGACATAGCTGTCCGTAGTAGTGAAATGGATCAAGCCCGTGCCGAAGAAGCGAAGAAAGCAGCGGAGGCAGGTATTGCCAAGGCTACGGACGACGAAGCTTTGGCCAAGGCGCATAGTGCGTTGGCTGCTGCTCTTGCGGAACTCAAAACTCTCGACTATATTCGTTCAAGAAAACATCAATAGTCTATTTATTAGATTGAATAAAAGCACGGCTTGCCGTGCTTTTATTCAATTCTATAATTATCAATTTATTGATTTAAAATAAAATTTATTTATATTTATAGGTTGGGCTAGATTAGTTTCAAAGATTTAAGTACTGCAAAAAATAAATATCAAAGACTGGCCAAGATTTTATTGGGATAAGAAGAAGGAAAGATTAAATGAACACCTTCGGAATTCATTTCAATTGCAGATAATTGAGTGATAGAACAACCGAGGTAGCTTTTAATGGCTTAGTTTAATGGTGATGTTGCTCTGTTCTAATAAAATTAAACTTGATAAAGCAAAAAGTTTTTATCTCTTTGAGGTTAGTCGGATATACAAACTGTCTGAATAAGGAAAAAATTATGGGAAAAATATTATGTTTTACTGTGGGTCTGTTGCTGTCGGCATGCGCGATTATGCCAAGCAGTGAGGCGCTAAATGGTGAATGGTTGCCGGAAGAAATTGGCGGAAGTCCGTTTACTGCCCAAGCGAGTTTGACATTTGACGGCACACAGCAGTTGCTCAGCAGTTATGCCGGATGCAATCGGCTGACAACTCGTTATAGTGCCGACAATGGGAAATTGGATTTCGGTTATACGTCCTCTACGAGGATGGCTTGTGATCCGGAACATAGCGAGGCAGAGCATAAAATCAGCCAAGTGTTTGTTCAGGCTGAGAGGTTTGGGATTCAAGACGGAAAGTTGTTGATTAAAGACGGGCAGGGGAATGTCCTATTGCGCGCTGTAAAATCGTCTTAAACATTTGTTTACAAGAATATGGCGGTAATGCATAACCTCATGGTGCAGTCGTTTTGAATGACCATGAGGTCGTCTGAAAATCGAAAACGGTAAAATTGGCAAACGGCGGTTGGATGCTTGTTATCTTACTTTGCCGAATTTGGTCCAAACATATTTTCAGACGGCCTTCCAATCAAATCCGTCGAATGACGGGCGGCTTGCAAATAGGCGGTCAGCGGATGTCCGCAGTCCAACATACCCAGTCGATGGAATAAATCGGCTGTGACCAAAACGGAATCGTTCATCATTTCTCCATTGCACATCGCCAATGCAGCTTCTTCCGCAGGCATTAAAGCAAACGACGCCACTTCACCGTCTTGATTTTGCGGTATTACCTCATTCGGCAGTATCGCGTCGAAAATATGCAAATATTCGCGGTGCAATCCGCGCGATACCTGATGCAGGCTGATGCAGCGTCCGGTGTATTGCAAGCGGTTAAGAACCGCATCCGTCAGCCCGGCCTCTTCGCGGCCTTCCCGTTTTGCCGCTTCCCATATCTGTTCTCCAGCCGAAATACCGCCGCCTACCAACGTGTCCAACTTGTTGGGATCGACGGCCTTATGCGGGCTGCGGCGGGCAATCCAAAAACGCAGGCCTTCTTCCGTAACCGCCAAACCGTTGATATGGATCGCATGGCTATATAGGCCGAGCGGGCGGAAGACAGAACGTTCGAGGGCAAAGAGGATGTGCCTGCCATCGGCCGACCAGACGTCAAAACGTTCGTTGCGCCACCCGCCGAAAAGGCCAGCATCATGCCAGCGGCGGGCAAGCTGTTCCAACTGCCGGCCCATTTCCCTCCAATTATCCGCAACCAGATGCAGGCCGTCTGAATCTTCGTGTAGAGGATTAGGCCAATCCTGAATCAGATGTTTTCGCCAAACCTCATTCATAAAACCCAATGCCAATCCGTTCAACCGCAGCGGCAACCAATCTTCGGCATGGTAGCGGAAGGCCGTTTGCAGGGCAGAAAGCAATCCGTCCTGTAGGGCCGTGGGCAATGGAGGTATTGAGGGGTAGGGCAGGTGCATGGCAATCCTTATTCGCCGATGATCGGACGTGTAGGCAGATAAATGTCGAAACGGGTGGACTTGCCGCTGTATTGATAGGCAGGCGTGCATTGCGCCAGCAAGGCGCCCAACCGAGGCCGCTTGACCACAATGCGTTTCGTTGCAACATCACGGGCGGCAGCCAACAACTCGGCATCGTCGGTGTTTTGTGCCGAACCGAGTAATTGGTGGAAATAAGCCATTTCCTTTTTGACGGCAGCCGATTTTTGCCGTTCGGGATACATGGGATCGAGATAGACGACATCGGGTCGCCCTGCTGCCAAATCTGACAGCAGCCGCACCGCATCACCGTAATGCAGCGTCATCCGTTCCGCAATGGCAGAGGTTTCTTCAGCAGCCCGTGCCCGTCTGAGGCCGTCTGAAAGCAGGCAGGCGACAACCGGATGACGTTCGATAATTGAAACCGGCAAACCTTGTGCCGCCAAAACGAAGGCATCGCGCCCCAAACCGCCTGTGGCGTCGATAACCGACGGGCAGGCCGTATGGTTTACCGCCTTTGCAATCAGCTCGCCGCCGCCTTTCAAACGGCGGTATTGCGCGCCGCCGCCGACAAAATCCACCCGCACACGCCCCTTTTCTCCCGCTTTGCACAAACTGATGCCTTCACTATCCGCATATAGGTAGAGGCCGTCTGAAGGAGGATGGTCATATATGGAGATGCCGTATCCGCTGATTTCAGCCAGATTGTCGTCAGATGCGCCGTCTGCGGCATAACAGAAAAAATTCATGATTTCCTTCCTTTGAGCCTGATAGGGCGAAGTGATGGGAAAGTACGGGATAGGCCGTCTGAAAAAGCGGAAATGCAGATGTAGAACGGTTGATGCTGATTATCTCATCGGTACGAATTCAACTTTCAACGTATCGCGATGCACATAAATATTGTAGTCCCCATCAGGTGTGCCGCGATAGTGCCTATTTTCTCCCCGTAATGAAAAATTGAACCAGATAATATCGGGCTTTGTGATATTTTCAGAATAAGTTATCAGATAGTTATTCAGATCCAGTCCTTTTTCCTTCATTGCCTGCATGGCCAAAAACAAAGGGTAGGAAAGGTCTTTTTGAATGGTGAAACCTTTTTCCGGCGTGTAGTCTTGGCTTTTCTGGATATTGCTTTTTGCATGGGCGGGGAATGATACGCCGACGATGGTGAAAAGAAGGAATAAGATTTTTTCATGAGGTGAAACCGATTATCGTGGATGGCAAACGGCGGATTCCCAGCCGAAAACCTGTGGAATCTGCCGTTTGCAGTGGCTGCCCTTAAGGCCGCAGTTTCGTTTAGCGTTTGGCAAAGCCCTGTTTGCGCAGATAGTCCAGCATGAAGGGGCGTACCGGCCGACCCAGGGTGTTGCGCACTTGTTTCGCCCAATCCAAATCTTTGCCGCTGCGTTCGTGGTAGTAGGTTTTGACGGTTTCGTTGTAGTCTTCCAAAACGGTTTTTGCCGCCGGACGGTAGCGGTTTTCCGATACCAGAGTTTCTAACGGCAGGCGCGGGCGTTGCAATGGGTCTTGGTCGGGATGGCCGAGGCACACGCCGAACAGTGGGACAACATGTTCGGGCAGGCCGAGCAGTTCGCCGACGCGGGCGATGTCATTGCGGATGCTGCCGATATACACCGCGCCCAAGCCCAGTGATTCGGCAGTCAGCACCATGTTTTGCGCCATAATGCCCGCATCGATTGCGCCGATTAGTAAAACCTCGGTCCAATCGGTTTGCACCGCATCGTCCAGCGCGTGATGGCGGGCGGCGTCGATGCAGAAAACCAGAAATTCGGCGCAGTGTTCGACATAGGCGTGTCCCGCACCGCCCTCGGCGGCGCAAACCGCGCGCAATTCTTTGCGGACGGCGATGTCGGTTACGCGGATGATGCTGCCGTTTTGCAGGTAGCTGGATGTGGACGACGCGCGGGCCGCCTCCAAAACGGCAGACAGCATTTCGTCGGAAACGGGTTCGGCGGTAAAGCGGCGGATGGAACGGTGCGCCAGTGCGGTTTGCAGGGCGGGACGGCTGTTCAAAGTCATGGCTTGCTCCTCGTCAGATAGATAGGGAAGGGGATTGTAACAGAATAGGCCGCCGCCCCGCCGAAGAGGCCGTCTGAAACACCGCCGGAATATGTTTTCAGACGGCCTCAACCTGCCCGAGGGCAGGCTTGATATACATTAAAATTTTATCCGCCCGTGCCCACGATGGCCGCTTTTTTTGTTATCCTTGCCCAGTCTTGCAAAAGTGGAATGAAAAATGCGGCTTATTACGGCATGCCGCAACTTTCCGCACGAATTCACCTATTTTATTGAGGAGCAGTGAAGATGAACCGGTATTCGGATATTGTCGTCGTCGGCGCAGGGCCGGCGGGATTGAGTTTCGCACGCACCCTGGCCGACAGCGGCCTGCGGATTACCATAGTGGAAAAAAGCCCGCTCGAAAGCATTTCCAACCCGGCCTACGACGGCCGCGAAATCGCCCTGACCCACCTCTCAAAAGAGATTATGGAACGCCTGGGCATGTGGCAGCGCGTACCCGAAAACGAAATTTACCCGCTCCGTGATGCGAAAGTTTGGAACGGCTCCTCTTCCTACCAACTCCATTTCCCGCAGCCTACACAGGCGCGCGGCGGTGCGACCGACCGCTTGGGCAACCTGATTTCCAACCACAACATCCGCAAAGCCGCTTACGATGCAGTGGCCGAACAAGACAACGTTACCCTGCTGGCAGGTGTGGGCGTGAAAGAAGCCCGCACCGATGCCGACGGCGCGTATATTACATTGGATAATGGCGAAGAACTGACTGCCCGCCTGCTGGTGGCCGCAGACAGCCGTTTTTCGCAAACCCGCCGCCAAATCGGCATTTCTGCCGACATGCACGACTTCGGCCGCACCGTCATCGTCTGCCGCTTCAAACACGAAATATCCAACTGCCACACCGCTGTCGAATTTTTCCAATACGGCCGCACCCTTGCCCTGCTGCCGCTGGAAGAGCACCTGACTAACTGCGTCATCACCATAGACAGCGACAAAGCGGGCGCGCTGCTTGCCATGTCGCCCGAAGAATTGGCCGCCGATTTGGAAAAACAACTGAAAAACAAACTCGGCAAAATGGAAAAAGCCGGTACCCTGCACACCTACCCGCTGGTGGGCGTGCACGCCGGCCGCTTCTGCACCACCCGCGCCGCCCTTATCGGAGATGCCGCAGTCGGCATGCACCCCGTAACCGCCCATGGTTTCAACCTCGGCTTGGAAAGTGCCGACATCTTGGGCAAACTCGTCATGCAGGCGGCGCAAAACGGACAAGACATCGGCGCAAGCTCCCTCTTGGAACGCTACGATGCCAAACACCAGCTCCACACCCGCCCGCTCTATCACGGCACCAACGCGATGGTCAAACTCTTCACCAACGAAGCCGTACCGGCCAAACTGCTGCGCAACCTCGTCCTACGCGTCAGCAACAACCTGCCGCCGGTGAAAAAATTGATTACCCGCCAGCTTACCGGCTGATTTGAAATGAATGAGGCCGTCTGAAACAATCTTTTCAGACGGCCTAATATTATTTGGACAGTATTCCTAATGATCCGAAAGGAAAAAGAAATGTTGCCGACACGTCTCGCCGCCCTCTGTCTGACCGCCGCCCTATGCGCCTGCGGCGGCACACCAACCGAAACCCCATCCCAACCGGAAAAACCGGCCGCAGCCCCGGCCTCGGAAGTATCTGCTTCCCCTGCCGCGCTGTCTGAAAACACCGCTGCCGCCTCATGGAAAACGGCCGCCGAATTCCGCGCGCCCAACGGTTTGCGCTACCTCTATGTCGTCATCGATACCCCCGCAACACGCGATGACCTGATTGCGGTTGCGGGCGACATACACCGCAAAGAACCCGATGCATGGCTGTTTTTATTGGATGCCGAAGAAAAAATACCTGAAATGCTGGCAGCTAACCGTAGCGGCGATATGTCTTCCTTCCCGGCCGAATGGGTCAAACAACATTTGTCGGGCAGCACGTCGCTGATGTTGATGCCTGACGGAAAACGCCGATGGGCCGTGTTCGAAGGCCAATCGCGCAGCGAGCCGATTGCCGAACTGCCCTGCATAGAAGGACAGGGGATGTGTACCGATTAGGTTTGTGTCAGCCTCGAACAAATTCTGCCGTATCCACCGAAAAGGCCGTCTGAAAACATATTTTCAGACGGCCTTCCCCTATCCCCTCAAATCAATCCGGCCTGCTTCAACTCGTTTTTTAGATAAGCATAATAAACCGGCGCGATGATGATGCCGCCGATGCCGAAAATCCGCTCGAACACCACCATTACCAGTAGTAATTCCCACGCACTCGATTCGATTTCCGAACCGATAATCTTCGCATTCAAAAAATACTCCAGCTTGTGCACCACCACCAAAAACATCAGCGAGGCCGCCGCCACATACAGCGACGCACCCAAGCTCAAAATAATAATCACCGTATTGGATACCAGATTGCCCGCCACCGGCACCAGCCCCACCACAAACGCAATCACCAAAACAGTGAGGCGGAAGGGCAGCTCCACTCCGAACGCGGGCAGAATCAGATAAAGGTACACGGCGGTAAAGGCCGTATCAATCAGAGAAATCTTCACCTGCGCGATAAACACACGCTCGAAGCTGCTTTGGAAATTGACGATGCGCCGCACCAGCTCCGCCTTGAAGGGTGGCATCCGGCGGCGTTTCATACGGGCGTTTAGACGGTGGAAACTGAGCAGCGCGCCGACAATCACACCGATGATGATGTAAACAAACACCGTCAGACTGTTTTTACTGATGCGCGTCAGCGTATCGCCATACTCCTTCAGCAGCCTGGCCGCCGCCGTTTTGATTTCGGCCAGATTGTTCGGCAGCATATTGGCCACCGATGCCGGCAGGTCGGCACTGTTTTTCGTATCCTCGATAATCGCCGCCAGCTTGCCCATCATCACCGCGATATGGCCGCCTTGAATCAAGTGGTACACGCCGAAAGCCATCAGCACAATCGCCAGCAACACCAAGCCTATGGTCAGCGTGGCCGACAACAGATTGACATTATGCGCGTTCAGCGAGCGGCGCAGGAAGGCATTGCGCCGAAACAGCCGGCGGCGGAACCACAAAATCAGGCCGTTGGTGCGGGTAATGAAGATATAGGTCAGAATAACCGACAGCAGCAGCGGCAGGAAATGAAAATGCAGCACGGCCAACAGTGCGGCGGCAGTGAGAAAATAGGACACCGTGCGGAGTTTCGGCGTATCGGCGGGAATGCGGGTCGTCATATCAATCTTTTCGTTGGGAATACAGTCAGGCCCGGCCATGCGGGCGGGCGGGCATTATACCGCGTACGAGCCGTCTGAAAGCAGGGCGGACGGCCGAGTTTTCAGACGGCCTCTTTCTCACGCGGCCAAAACGGTTGTTGCCAAACAGTTTTATTATGTATATGATAACGAACATCGTGCCGGTGTAGCTCAGTCGGTAGAGCAGCGCATTCGTAACGCGAAGGTCGGGGGTTCGATTCCCTTCTCCGGCACCATTTCTACCGATAAAAGGCCGTCTGAAAATGGTTTTCAGACGGCCTTTATTCTTCCCGCCGACAGGCATACAATCAAAAATGCAGTACCTTTCATTGATTCAATACAAGGAGACAGTTATGCGCGGCATAAAATCAGTTGCATTGTTGTGTACTTTGGCATTGGGTGCGCCGGCGTTTTCGGCGGGTTTGACCAAAACGCTGCCGGGCGATTTGACGACGGCTCAGGCGCAGGCGGTGGTGCAGGCTTCGATGAAAAAGGCGCGTGAAATCAAGGTGCCGATGAATATCGCGGTCATGGACGCGGGCGGTAATTTGAAGGCGTTTGCGCGTATGGACGACGCGTTTATCGGCAGCATCGATATTGCGCAGAAAAAGGCGAAAACGGCACGCTATTTCAATATGTCCACCCGTGATTTGGGCAAGGCTTCTCAGCCGGGCGGCGAGCTTTACGGTATTGAGGTGACCAACGACGGTTTGGTGATTTTTGCCGGCGGTGTGCTGTTGGTAGATAAAAACGGTGTTATCGTCGGCAGCGTCGGCGTGAGCGGCGGCTCGGTTGATGAAGACGAAAGCGTCGCGAAAGCAGGTGCGGCGGTATTGTCTGAAAGATAGGCCGTACCCGTCGAAGCAAAGTCTTGGAGGCCGTCTGAAAACCGTTCCGATATGGTTTTCAGACGGCCTGTTTTACGGCAAATCGCTGAATAATCCAGCAAAATCAGGTATAATCGCGCCTTATTTTGCCGTTTGTGCCGGCCGTGCTTTTTCAGACGGCCTCAGCGGCAGACTTTTGTTTCGATTAAAGAAAAGACCATGACTGACCAAAAACACGAAGAATACGGCGCCGACAGCATACAAGTGCTGGAAGGCTTGGAAGCGGTACGCAAACGCCCCGGTATGTATATCGGCGACACGCAGGACGGCAGCGGCCTGCACCACATGGTGTTCGAAGTATTGGACAACGCCATCGACGAAGCACTGGCGGGACATTGCGACAAAATCACCGTAACCATCCATGCCGACAATTCCGTCAGCGTGGCAGACAACGGGCGCGGTATGCCCACCGGCATCCACCCGAAAGAAGGACGCTCCGCCGCCGAAGTCATCATGACCGTATTGCACGCGGGCGGTAAGTTCGACAACAACAGCTACAAAATCTCCGGCGGACTGCACGGCGTGGGCGTGTCTGTCGTCAACGCGCTGTCCGACTGGGTAACGCTGACCATCTACCGCGACGGCAAAGAACACTTCGTCCGCTTCGTGCGCGGCGAAACTGAAGAGCCGTTAAGGGTTGTCGGCGATTCCGACAAAAAAGGCACGACCGTGCGCTTCCTCGCCAGCGCGGAAACCTTCGGCAACGTCGAATACAGCTTCGACATCCTCGCCAAACGCATCCGCGAACTTTCCTTCCTGAACAACGGCGTGGACATCGAATTGATCGACGAGCGCGACGGCAAACACGAAAGCTTCGCTCTTTCCGGCGGCGTGGCTGGTTTCGTGCAATACATGAACCGCAAAAAAACGCCGTTGCACGAAAAAATCTTCTACGCGTTCGGCGAGAAAGACGGCATGAGCGTCGAATGCGCGATGCAGTGGAACGACAGCTATCAGGAAAGCGTGCAGTGCTTCACCAACAACATCCCGCAGCGCGACGGCGGTACGCACCTGACCGCATTGCGCCAAGTGATGACGCGCACCATCAACAGCTACATCGAAGCCAACGAAGTGGCTAAAAAAGCCAAAGTTGAAACCGCCGGCGACGATATGCGCGAAGGTTTGACCTGTGTGTTATCCGTCAAACTGCCCGACCCCAAATTCTCGTCCCAAACCAAAGACAAACTGGTTTCCAGCGAAATCGGCCCCGTCGTCAACGAAGTCATCAACCAAGCCCTGACCGACTTCCTCGAAGAAAATCCGAACGAAGCCAAAATCATCACCAGCAAAATCGTCGATGCCGCCCGCGCGCGCGAAGCCGCCCGCAAAGCCCGCGAAATCACCCGCCGCAAAGGCGTGATGGACGGCTTGGGACTGCCCGGCAAACTCGCCGACTGCCAAGAAAAAGACCCTGCCTTGTCAGAGCTTTATCTGGTCGAGGGCGATTCCGCAGGCGGCTCAGCCAAACAAGGCCGCGACCGCAAATTCCAAGCCATTTTGCCGCTCAAAGGCAAAATCCTGAACGTCGAAAAAGCCCGCTTTGAAAAAATGCTCGCCAGCCAAGAGGTCGCCACCCTGATTACCGCGCTGGGCGCAGGCATCGGCAAAGAAGAGTTCAACCCCGAAAAACTGCGTTACCACCGCATCATCATCATGACCGATGCCGACGTGGACGGTGCGCACATCCGCACCCTGCTCCTGACCTTCTTCTACCGCCAAATGCCCGAACTGGTCGAACGCGGCTACATCTACATCGCCCAGCCGCCGCTCTACAAAGCTAAATACGGCAAGCAGGAGCGTTACCTCAAGGACGAACTGGAAAAAGACCAATGGCTGCTCGGCCTCGCCTTGGAAAAAGCCAAAATCGTTTCAGACGGCCGCACCATCGAAGGTGCAGAACTTGCCGATACCGCCAAACAATTCCTGTTGGCGAAAACCGTCATCGAACAGGAAAGCCGCTTCGTGGACGAACTCGTCCTGCGCGCCATGCTGCACGCGTCGCCCATTGATTTGACGTCGTCTGAAAACGCCGATAAAGCCGTTGCCGAACTTTCCGGTTTGCTCGACGAAAAAGAAGTCGCCCTCGAACGCATCGAAGGACACGAAGGCAACCGCTTCATCAAAATCACCCGCAAGCTGCACGGCAACGTCATGGTCAGCTACATCGAACCCAAGTTCCTCAACAGCAAAGCCTACCAAACCCTCACCCAAACCGCCGCCGCGCTCAAAGGCTTGGTCGGCGAGGGTGCCAAGCTTTATAAAGGCGAGAACGAGTACGACGTGGACAGCTTTGAAACCGCGCTGAACATCCTGCTCCAAAACGCCCAAAAAGGCATGTCCATCCAGCGATACAAAGGTTTGGGCGAGATGAACCCCGAGCAGCTTTGGGAAACCACGATGGATCCCGCCGTGCGCCGTCTGTTGAAAGTGCGCATCGAAGACGCCATCGCCGCCGACGAAGTATTCGTTACCCTGATGGGCGACGAAGTCGAACCGCGCCGCGCCTTCATCGAAAACAATGCCCTGATTGCGCAAAATATTGATGCGTAAACCTTAAAGCCTGATTGAAAATAAAAAAAGGCCGTCTGAAAATGTTTCAGACGGCCTTTTTTGTTTCAGGCATGCTCTGCTGGTTTCGGCTCTTTAATCGGCAGGTTCAATAAAGCGGCCGTCCCTGCCAGCAGCATATCCGCATACCACATCCAGCTGTAGCTGTTGAACATGGAAACGACCTGCCCGCCCAAATACGAACCGAGAAAACCGCCGATTTGGTGGCTCAGCATCGTGAGTCCGAACAAAGTGGCCAGATAACGTGTACCAAACAATTTGCCGGTCAGCGTTGCGGTCGGGGCGACCGTTGCCAGCCAGGTAAAGCCCAATCCGGCGGCAAAAATATAAAAATTCATGTCCGTCTTCGGGGCGGCCAGATATGCCGCTACCATCAAAACCCGCGAAGCATATAGGTAAAACAGCACATATTTGCTTGAAAAGCGGCCGACACACCAGCCGGAGAACAGGCAGCCCGCAATGTTGGCCAGCCCGATGACCGCCAAAGAAGTCGAAGCCACCGTAGGCGGGAGGCCGCACAGTGAAATCTCGTTCGGCAGATGGGTCACCAAAAACGCAATGTGAAAGCCGCAGGTAAAAAAGCCCAAATGCAGCAACAGATAACTGCGGTCGGCAAATGCCCGTATGACTGCCTGTTTCAGTCCGCCGTCGTGCGTTTGGGCTGTTTGGGCTTGCTGCGGCATGTTGCTCCCGCGTGTCAGCCACCAGGCAACCGGCAGAATCAGCAGGCTCAATCCGCCCCATACATAAAATGTTCCCTGCCAGCCGATGTGGGGCTGAACCATCAGCCCCTGTACCATAGGCGCAAAGAGAAACTGTCCTGCCGAGCCGCCGGCATTTACCGCGCCGGAAGCCAATCCGCGAACGGTAGGCGGCAGCTTGGCCGCCACCTGCCCCATAATAATCGAAAAACCACCCGCGCCCGTGCCGAATGCCAGCAGCAGCCCGACGGCGAACATCAGTCCCCAGAATGTCGGCAGTTGCGGTGTGAGGAAGCAGGCTGCGGCCAATACCAGCGCGCCGCCGCCCAATACTTTCCATGCGCCGTAGTGGTCGGCCAAAGCCCCCGTTGCCGGCTGTGCCACGCCCCACATCAATTGGAAGACTGCGATAACCAGACTGAATTGTGCGACGCTTAAATCGGTCGTGTTCACCACGGGGCGTAAAAACAGGCCTAAAGACATCCTCATGCCGATGGTTATCAACAGGATGAATGCCGCCGCCGCGATAACCGGCCACGGATTGATGCGAATGGATGGGTGTGTGTGCATAAAATGATTAAATTATTTTGTATGCTGATGACGGACTATCGGGGATGACGCATTTCAAGGCCGGCCGCAAAGCCCGAACACAGGCCGTGCGGCAACGATTCGTTTGACCTTCTTGCACTTCCAAAGAACCGTTTTCTTTGGGTTGGGGTGCGGCCGAATTATGGCGATGTATATGAATCCGTTGTCATTCAAATTCGGGAAAGGGCGGGCTGCAACTATACCGGTTTGAATGGAGTCCGTTATGGCAATATGGGAAAAGGAAATTCCAAACTGTAACAAAATTTCCGATAGCGGCTAAATAATGTCTGCTTCTTTTAATATAACCGATGCGTTTTTCAGATAAAAAACTGCCGCTGCACATTCCCACAATATGCAGCGGCTAACCCCCAAAACACTCCGCATTCCCAAGCGGAGCCAACAGCGGCCTTCAGACGGCCTGCCGTCTTTAGGGCTCTCGTTTTCCGTAATGTATTTGTTTTTGCGATGCCTCAGTGCATCCGTTCAAAACGGCCGGAACGCTGTGTTCCGACAAATATATCCAAGCAACCCTTGTGCCAATTTTTCAGGCAAAGTTAAAAGTTACGTATTTATTTGATAAATAATATAAAACAATTTTATTTGTGGCGATGCGTGTCGGGAGTTTGCTTTATCGGCCGCCGCTTCCCGACACACTTGCCCGGGAAGCCGTGCGGGGTAGGTAGTTTTATGCCGTTTTTTGTCAGTACATAAGCATATTTTTGTTGTGCGATGAAAGTCATGGCCGATTGTTCAGGCAATCAAAAGGCCGTCTGAAACCCTGCAAACGGTTTTCAGACGGCCTTTCCAATTGTCAGGCTAACGGCGGCGCAGTTTGAACAGCATTCCCCATATAATCAGCAATACGCTGCCGAAAAACATCAGGCTCCACACTGGCAGCGGTACGCCCATCACATATTCGCGTACGCCGCAGTTGCCGAAGCCGTCCACTACGAAACGCCACCAATCGAACAGCGGCCAGTCTTTCAGGCGGAACGTCCACGGTGCGCCGCAACTCGGCTGCTCTCCGGCGGGCAGGCTTTGCAGCCAGATTTGGTAAGACGCGGTATACAGCCCCCACAAGGCAGGCAGGCTGACCAGCAGGGCGGCAAAAATACGGCCGCCGCGTTTGGCCGTGGGCAGCAGCAGGCACAGGCCGGACACCAGCATCACCGACATGACGGCCACGCGCTGCAAAATACACAGCGGGCAGGGGTTGAGCCCCATCACATATTGGGCGAAAAACGAGCCGCCCGTGCAGACGATGCCGAGCAGGAAGACGGCGAGCAAGGTTTGGCGGTAAGTGAACTTCATCGGTTTCCCTTTATTCGGATGCCCTACCGGGCGGAATGGGGCGGATTATATAGCGGATGAATGTCCTTTTCGACATAAAGGCCGTCTGAAAAGTCCTTTTTCGGTTTTTTCAGACGGCCTCAGTGTGTGCGGTTGTGTGATGTTTCCTACTGCCCCGCCACGGTCATGCTGCCGATTAAAATCGAGCCGACTTTGTGCGACGAGCGGCGCAGCGCGTCATCGGCCACGCCTTCGATGCCGAGCAGCATATCCTGCAAACGTCCGGCCACGGTGATTTCTTCCACCGGATATTGGATCACGCCGTTTTCCACCCAAAATCCGGCCGCGCCGCGCGAATAGTCGCCGGTGAGCATGTTCACGCCCTGTCCCATCAGTTCGGTAACCAGCAGCCCCGTCCCCATCCGGCGCAGCAGTTCGGCCTGGCTGCCACAGGTGGCGTTCAGAATCAGATTGTGCGCGCCGCCGGCGTTGGCGGTGGTTTGCATGCCGAGTTTGCGCGCGCTGTACGATGACAGGAAATAGCCCCGAACGATGCCGTTTTCAATTACGAAGCGCGGGCGGGTGGCCACGCCTTCGCTGTCGAAGTAAGTGCTGGACCATGCGCGCGGGATGTGCGGCTCTTCGCGCAGGCTGAGGAATTCGGGCAGGATTTGCTTGCCCAGGCTGTCGAGCAGGAAGCTGCTTTGGCGGTAGAGCGAACCGCCCGACAGGCCGCCGACGACGTGGCCGATGAGGCCGGCGGACACGGTGGTGTCGAACAGCACGGGATAGCTGCCGGTGGGCAGGCTGCGCGCGTTCAGGCGGCGGACCGTGCGTTCGGCGGCGGTGCGGCCGACCGCTTCCATGCTATCGAGTTCGTCAGCCGAGCGCGCCAGGTCGTACCAATAATCGCGCTGCATGCCGCCGTTGCTGTCTTCGGCCACCACGGCGCACGACACACTGTGGCGCGTGCCCTGCTGGTGTTGCAGGAAGCCGTGGCTGTTGCCGTAAACAAATTGGTAATGCGATGTTTGGATGCCCGCGCCTTCGGAATTTTTGATGCGGCTGTCGGCCTGCATGGCGGCGGCTTCGCAGCGGAGGGAGAGTTCCACCGCGTCAGCGGAGGGCAAATCCCATTCGTGGTATTTGTCCAAATCGCCGAATTCTGCGGCCATCAGTTCCGCATCGGCCAAGCCCGCGCAGTCGTCGCCGGCCGTGTAGCGGGCGATGTCCAGTGCGGCCTGCACCGTTTCTTCGATGGCGCGGGACGATAAATCGGCGGTGCTGGCGCGGCCTTTGCTTTGGCCGCGGTAAACGGTGATGTCGAGCGATTTGTCCTGCTGGTGTTCGATTTGTTCGATTTCCTGCAGGCGCACCTGCACGCTCTGGCCGACCGATTCGCTCAAATCGGCTTCGGCGGCGGTTGCGCCTTTCTGTTTGGCGGTAGACAGCGCGAAGGCGCACAAATCGGACAATTCCTGCGGAGAGTGGTTGAACATGGCGGTTTCCTGAATTGAAGTGGGCGGCATTGTACCCGTTTCGGCCATCATTTTTTAGCCGAAAATACCCCCTGCTGTTAAAATGCCGCCCGACAGGAAAAACGGACGATACTAAATGAACGGCAATAATGAAGAATGGGTCAGCAAAACCCAAATGAAAAAGCGTATGGACGAATTGCAGGATTTGGGCATGGAACTGACCCGCCTGTCGGACGAAACGCTGAAAAAAATCGGCTTGCCCGAAGACTTGATGCAGGCCGTGCGCGATTATAAAAAAATCACTTCCAACGGCGCGCTGAAACGACAAAACCAATACATCGGCCGCCTGATGCGCGAAACCGACCCCGCGCCGATACGCGCCTTCCTGGCCAAACTCAAAGGCGAAAACCGCGCGCACAACGCCTTTTTGCAGCGCGTCGAGCAGATGCGCGAACGGCTGATTGCCGACGATGCCGCGCTGACCGAGTTTGCCGCCGCCCATCCGCAGGCCGACATTTCCGCCATCCGCACCCTAATCCGCAACACGCGCAAAGAGAAAGAACAAAGCAAACCGCCGAAAAATTTCCGCGCCCTGTATCAGGAATTGAAAGCCGTGATGGAGGAGGCGGAAGGTTTGAGGCCGTCTGAAAACCACGATGCCGAAAGCGCGGAAGAATAATCCGCAGCACCCTTTCAGACGGCCTCAATCCGCTAGGAAGACCGTCTGAAAAACCGCTTTGCCACGTTACAACCCTTACCGGAAGCACATCATGTTCCCCCAGCCCGAAGACGAAGAATACAACCGCTTTATCCGCAGCATCATCGGCAGCCAAACGCTCTACACGCTGGTGTCGGACGAAGGCGACATCGCCGAATGCCCGTCCACCGAATATGAAGAAGACGACGGCGAACCCGTGCCCGTATTCTGCGTCTGGCACGACCGCGCCCAAGCCGAAGCCTGCAAGGTCGAAGAATGGGCGGACTACCAACTCGAAGCCCTACCGCTGGATTTCTTCCTGCACGAATGGCTGGTGAGCATGGATCAGGACGCCGTATTGCTCGGCGTGGATTTCGATTCCGAACTCTACGGCCTCGAAATCGAACCCGTCGAAGTGCTGGCCGACCTGCTCGATGCCGCCGCGCAAATACAGTGCAGCGACATGATAGACGGCTATGACGAGCTGATGAAGTACCGCCTCGAATGGGAGCGGGAAATGGCCGGGCAAAGCCGTTTGAACTGAATCCGCACATTGAGGCCGTCTGAAACAGCAGGGCCGGCCTCCTGCAATAAAAACCAATGCCCGTTCGCACACGCCATCCAAATATCCGCCCAACCCGTCCCGATACGGAAAACAAACGGCAGGCCGTCTGAAACCCCGTTCCGCCTTTCAGACGGCCTCCGCTCCGCCGGTGGTAAAATACCGCCGCCCCCGCGCCCAAACAGGCGCGATTCCGACTCATGCCGCCAAACCCTTTTCAGACGGCCCCTTATCCCGACATGCTGACCGATTTAGAAAAAAACGCCATCCGCGACCACTACCGCGCCATTTCCGAAAATCTGCCGCAATTCCGACCCCGCGCCGCCCAGCGCGAGATGATTGCGGCGGTGGCCAACGCCTTTGCCCGCAGCAAGCCCCGCGCCGAAGGCGAAGAACCGCCCAAGCGCGAGGGCGAGAGCATCGCCGTCATCGAAGGGCCGACCGGCGTGGGCAAATCGCTTTCCTATCTGCTGGCGGGCGGCATCATGGCGCAAACGCGCGACAAACGGCTGATTGTTTCCAGTGCCACCGTCGCCCTGCAAGAGCAGCTGGTAAACCGCGACCTGCCGTTTCTGGTGGAAAAAAGCGGTTTGGAGCTGACTTTCGCGCTGGCCAAAGGGCGCGGCCGCTATCTTTGCCCCTACAAACTCTACCAACTCACGCAAACCCACGCCCAAGGTTCGCTGGCCGGATTCGACAGCCCGCCGAGCGTGTTGTGGGACAGCAAACCGAGCGCGTCCGATTTGGACACGCTGCGCCGCATGGCCGACGAATTTGCCGCCCGCCGCTTCAACGGCGACCGCGACACCTGGCCCGAAAGCATCCCCGACCCCTTGTGGCAGCAAGTGACCAACGACCGCCACGGCTGTTTGAAAAATGCCTGTCCCAACCGTGCCGAATGCCCGTTTTACCTCGCGCGCGATACTTTGGACACCGTGGATGTCGTCGTGGCAAACCACGACCTGCTGCTGGCTGACATCGGCATGGGCGGCGGCGTCATCCTGCCCGCGCCGGAAAACAGCTTTTACTGCATAGACGAAGCGCACCACCTGCCGAAAAAGGCCGTCAGCCGCTTTGCCGCCGAACACTCGCTCAACCAGGCCATGTGGACGTTGGAAAAACTGCCACCCGTCATCAACAGAATCGTCGGCCTGACCGATAAAACCGAAGCCGGGAACCTCGCCGACGAAGCCGCCGCCTCGCTGCTGGAAAGCCTGTCGGAATGGCAGTTCCACCTCGGCAGCGAACCCGCGCTGGATTTGTCCGACGGCGGCAACGACCCCGTTTGGTTGTGGGAAGACGGCAAAACGCCGGAAGACCTCGCCCTCCTGACCGCCAACACCGCCGCCTCCGCCCGCGCCCTGTTGAAGCAGATATACCGCCTCAACGACGCCCTGTCGGCCGCACGCCGGGAAAAAGACAGCGACGGCCCGCTTATCGACCGGGTAACCACCGAATTCGGCATTTTTGTCGCCCGCGCCGAACAGATTTCGGCCGTATGGGATTTGTTCGACACCAACCCGCCGGAAGACGAAGCCCCGCTGGCCAAATGGATAGAGCGGCGCGTGGGCGACAAAAACGACTACGTTTTCAATGCCAGCCCGATTTCCGGCGCCGCACAACTGGCCGGCGGCCTGTGGCGACGGGCGGCGGGCGCGGTGCTGACCTCCGCCACCCTACGCGCGCTCGGCAATTTCGACCTCCTGCTGCGCCAGTCCGGCCTGGTTTGGCTGCCCGACACCACCACGCTGGCGTTGGAAAGCCCGTTCGATTTCGCCAAACAGGGCGAACTTTACATCCCGCCTTTGACCGCCAGCCCGAAGCAGCCCGAAGCGCACACCGAAGCCGTGGCCGAATGGCTGCCGAAACTGATTGCCGCCGACGAAGCCGTCGGCACGCTGGTGTTGTTCACTTCGCGCAAACAGATGAACGAAGTCGCCATGAGGCTGCCCGAAGAATATCTGCCGCTGCTGCTGATACAGGGCGAAATCCCGAAGGCCGCTCTGTTGGAAAAACACGCGAAGGCGTTGGCCGAAGGGCGTGCCAGCATTATCTTCGGCCTCGACAGCTTTGCCGAAGGGCTGGACCTGCCGGGCGAGGCCTGCGTGCACGTGATTATCGTCAAGCTTCCATTTTCCATGCCCGACAATCCGATTGAAAAAACGCAAAACCGCTGGATAGAAAAGCGCGGCGGCAATCCCTTTATCGAAGTAACCGTGCCCGAAGCCGGCATCAAGCTCATCCAGGCCGTCGGCCGCCTTATCCGCACCGAAAACGACTACGGCCGTGTGACCATCCTCGATAACCGCATCCAAACCCAACGCTACGGTAAACAGCTGCTTGCCAATCTGCCGCCGTTCAAACGGATAGGTTGAATGGCAAAAAAGGCCGTCTGAAAACCCGATAGTGTTTTCAGACGGCCTTTTTGAGATGACGGAATCATTCTAGATGTGGTAATTTTTGTTATCAGTTTGGCAACATTCGCCCTGCAAATTTATACCGCTTATCAAAAATAAAGTCCAAACATCCTCTTTTGTTGCTATAAAACAACATAAATTATCTGGGTTGGTTGTTAAATAATGCCGAATATCTGAATTTTTAGCCGCTTATCTGTAAATGTTGGTTAAGGTGATTTCGGCATGGCGTTTTCGGGGCGGATAAAATTGGAATTTTATAAAACTGATGTTTTAAAAATAAAATTTTATTTTTTTTTTGAAATCGGTCATCGTTTAAATGGTGCCGTAAAATGGCAGTTTCGGCCTAAATTTCCGATTTGGAAGAATGCAAAATTTGCCGTTCGTCTGAAAAATTGCCTTTTTGTAAAAATTTTTTGACAAATTTTTGTTTGCTAAAAATATCCGGCATCAACATAATGTCGCCCATCGAAACAGCGCGGCACGACAGTGGCCGCTGACTCTAACAAACTTAACTCATTAAGTAGGCGGGAAAATGTTATGAACATAAAAATATTTTACCCGCCACTTTGTTGGTCGTCGGCCTCTTTACCGCTCAAACGGCTGCTGCCGAAGTGTGCTTCTTCCAAAACGCAGACCGATCCAACGGCAAAGTTGCTATGAGTTTCACCATTAAGGCCGACGGTTCCATCAGCGATGCCCGCAGCAGCGGCAATACTGCCGCCAACAGCGGCGCAATCGAATGGATGCAGCACCAAACCATGCGGCTCGTTTTTGTGAACGGCGAGGTAAAAGATTTCTGAATCGTAAAAGGAATCAAGTTCGCCGTTTAATGATTTTGTAAGCCCAAAGGCAGGCTCGTACAGGAGGAGGGCGGCGCGGCATCTTTCCCTATCCTTTCGAACCCGCCGCCTGTGTACGATACTTCCTTTGGCTTCCTTTATATTGGGAAAGGCCGTCTGAAAGATATTTTCAGACGGCCTTTTGTTTGTTTCTGTGGAAGTTCCGCACGGCAGCGGCCTGTAACAACGGTGTTTTCCCCTGTGCGATGTCGGCCTGCGGGCAAACTGCCGCTTTTCCCGTTGCCTGTTTAAAGTTGCGGCCGAACAGCTTGTGTTTTGATACCGAAGTTTTGTCTTTTGCCGCTGTTTGAAGCGGTTCGGCAGTTTGGAGCGGCATTTTCCGCTCCGCATCGGTTTGCCGATGCGGCCGACGGCGGTTTCAGACGGCCGTATCCGTATGCCTTTTGGCTGCAAGGCTTTCATTTCGCTATCCTTCTTTTATGGCGCATCACGATTGGGCACGGCGATAACTGCCACAATATGTGCCGTCTCTTGCTATAATCCGCCCGCACTGCCAATCAGGCCGTCTGAAGCCCACTTTCAGACGGCCTCCACCAAAGAAAAGACAAACCATGAGCCAATCCCCCTTGCTAGATACCGTCAACCTGCCGCAAGACCTGCGCCTGCTGGATAAGGCCGAACTGCCGCAACTGTGTGCCGAACTGCGCGCCTTCCTGCTCAAATCGGTATCGGCCACCGGCGGCCATTTCGCCAGCAACCTGGGCGCGGTCGAACTCACCGTCGCCCTGCATTATGTCTACAACACGCCGGAAGACCATCTGGTATGGGATGTCGGCCATCAAAGCTATCCGCACAAAATCCTGACCGGCCGTAAAAACCGCATGGACACGATGCGTCAATACGGCGGACTGGCCGGCTTCCCGAAACGCGGCGAGTCGGAATACGACGATTTCGGCGTGGGGCACTCGTCCACATCCATCGGCGCGGCTTTGGGCATGGCCGTAGCCGACAAGCTGGCGGGACGTGCCAACCGCAGTGTGGCCGTTATCGGCGACGGCGCGATGACGGCGGGTCAGGCCTTTGAAGCCTTAAACTGCGCGGGTGATATGCAGGACGTGGATTTGCTCGTGATTTTGAACGACAACGAAATGTCCATTTCGCCCAATGTCGGCGCGCTGCCCAAATATCTCGCCCGCAACGTGATGCGCGATATGCACGGCCTGCTCAGCACCATCAAGGCGCAGTCGGAAAAAGTATTGGACAAACTGCCCGGCGCGCTCGAAATCGCGCAAAAGGTCGAACACAAAATCAAAACGCTGGCCAACGAGGGCAACCACATCAAACAATCCCTGTCGCTGTTTGAAAATTTCGGCTTCGCCTACACCGGCCCCGCTGACGGACACAACGTCGTCCAACTGGTTGAAACGCTGAACGAACTGCGCCGCAAACCCGGCCCCAAGCTGCTGCACGTCATCACCAAAAAAGGGCAGGGTTATAAACTGGCGGAAAACGACCCCGTCAAATACCACGCCATCGGCAAAGCCTCCGCCCAAAGCGATAGGCCGTCTGAAACTCCCGCCCCGTCGCGTCCCACCTACACCCAAATCTTCGGCCAATGGCTGTGCGACCAGGCCGAAGCCGACCACAGGCTGGCCGCCATCACCCCCGCCATGCGCGAAGGCAGCGGGCTGGTGGAGTTCGAACAACGCTTCCCCGACCGCTACTTCGATGTCGGCATCGCAGAACAACACGCCGTAACCTTTGCCGCCGGATTGGCCTGCCAGGGCATCAAACCCGTCGTCGCCATCTACTCCACCTTCCTGCAACGCGCCTACGACCAACTCATCCACGATGTCGCCCTGCAAAACCTGCCCGTCCTGTTTGCCATCGACCGTGCGGGCATAGTCGGCGCGGACGGCCCCACCCACGCGGGCGCATATGATTTGAGCTTCCTGCGCTGCGTGCCGAATATGGTCATCGCCGCCCCCAGCGACGAAAACGAATGCCGCCTGCTGCTGTCCACCTGTTACCAGCTCGACCAACCGGCCGCCGTGCGCTACCCGCGCGGCACGGGCTGCGGCGCGGCCGTTTCAGACGGCCTGGAAACCGTCCCCGTCGGCAAAGGCATCATCCTCCGCCAAGGGCAGAAAACCGCCATCTTGGCTTTCGGCAGCATGGTGCAACCCGCCATGCAGGCAGCCGAAAGCCTGAACGCCACCGTGGCCGACATGCGCTTTGTCAAACCGCTGGACGAAACCCTGATACTCGAACTCGCGCAAACGCACGACCGCATCGTCTGCATCGAAGAAAACAGCATATGCGGCGGCGCGGGCGGCGCGGTATTGGAATGCTTGGCGCAACACGGCGTCGTCAAACCCGTATTGCCCATCGGCATCCCCGACACCGTAACCGACCACGGCGACCCTGCCCTGCTGCTGGACAAACTCGGCCTGAGCGCGGAGAAAATCCGCGAACGGATAGCAAACTGGCAAGAGGCCGTCTGAAAACGCCGAAACCTTTTAAGCAAGGAACAAACATGTTTCAACACGCAGGGCCGCACATAAGGCGCAGCCCTGTGTGTTGCCCTGATTTGGAAGGGGTTACGCCCCTCCCAAACAAACCCAAATTCTACCGCCCCAAAGAGCGGGGTTTCAACCGTTAAGGAAATTTTGATGAATAAAATCATCCTGACCGCCTTGTCCGCTGCATTCCTTACCGCCTGCGCCATGAGTGCCGAACAGCAAAAAGAAACAGAATGGCAGGTGCGCCAACAAAGAGAAAAACACCTGCGCGGCATCAAAGACCACACAGCCCAACCGCAGGAACACACATCGTTTGATCGCGAAATACGCCGAAACCGGCAGCAACAGGGATATTAAAGACCAACACAACAGCCCATCAAAAGAGGAAATCCATGCAAAAGCAAATCATCGCATCCGTCCTGCCCCTCCTGCTGTTGGCACAAGCCGCTTGGGCAGAACCCAAATCCGAAATCGTGCGCATCACCCCTCCGCCCTTGGGCACACAACAAAACGCCCCGTCGGCACAAAAGCAGAAAGCATTGCCGGAAAAAATGCGCGACGAGCTTGAACAGGCTGCCGTCTTGGTGCAACAACACCAAAGTGAAAGGGCCATGCCGATATTGGACAAACTCGTCAAGCAAGCCGATGCCGAATTGCAAAAACACAAAAACGCACGGGCGGCCAGTCATCCGGCCCATGCACTTTTGTTGCTGGGCGAAGCAAAAAAGAATCGCCAACCCATTGAAGTTTTGCCTGTCGAATGGCTGATGCCGCGTTATGTGCGCGCTTTCGTCTATGTCGAACAACAAAACTACGACGCGGCGGCAAAAGATTTGGATGCCATCTTAAAAATCGCGCCCTACGAACCCCAATTTTTGAGCGAGCGCGGCCAAGTAGCCAATGCGCAAAAAGATTTTGCCACCGGCGAGAAAATATTCACCCGCTTGCTTGAAGCGGGCGAAGCATTGCCCGACAAGGCGCAATCAACGTATTTTCAAGGTTTGGCCTTGCGCGGTTTGGGTTATGCGGCAATCGAGCGCAAACAATGGTCGGCAGCCGAACAGTACTACCGCCGGGCTTTGAAGTTGAACCCGAATGACCGAACCGCACAAAACGAATTAATGCTGGTTTTGGACAATCAGAAAAAATAGCATCCCGACAGCCGGGGCGGTATGTTTCATACCGCCCGAAAGATTGAAAAGCCAAACATCCTTGAACAGGAAGAAAAATGACCAAACGACTCATCCTTATTGCCACACTCTCCGCCACCTTGGCTGCCTGCGGCCCGACCCGCGAAGAAATACTCAGGCAGGAAAGGCAGGAGGCCGAGCAACGCGCACGGCAGGAGGCGGAATGGAACCGCCTGCGCAGTATTAAAAGTAAAGTCAAACCGAAAGAAGCACCGTTTGAAGTAACCTTTGTCGACAGCAACAACGGTGGTGCGATTATTAAGGTCCAATCCAAGCATGACCAATTGATCGTACAAAACATCATTGTCAACCGGGGGAATTGCACCGTATCAGATGTGGACAGTGGGGCATGGAGCTATAATAAAATCGCACCGCGGGTGCTTCGATTCGGCGATATCAAAGACGGAATATTTACTTCCTGCCGCCCGATAGAAATCACCGTTGAAACCGATGTCGGTACTTATACCTTCAAACCGGACCGATATTAACCTGTTCCTGCATTTTCAGACGGCCTCTTGTCCAAACTTCCCGATAACCGCCGCAAACAAATATAGTGAATTCAAATCAGGAATACCCAACCATTGTCATGCCCGCCTGTGCGGGAATAATAGTATGAAGCGTTCTTGGTTGGATTTGCTATAAAAAGGCCGTCTGAAAACATCCTGCCGAAAGATTGCGCCGTGCAGCCCAAAACCTTCCTGCAAAACACCCCGCTGCCTAAAAACGAAGCCCGCATGCTCCTGCAGGCCGTTACCGGCTGGACGCGGGCCCAACTGATTACCCGCGACGGCGAAATGCTGGACGAAGGGCAAACCGCCGATTTGCAGGCCATACAGCAACGCCGCCTGAACGGCGAACCCATGGCCTACATCCTCGGCTGGCGCGAGTTTTACGGCCGCCGTTTCCGCACCACACCCGCCACCCTGATTCCCCGCCCAGAAACCGAGCATCTGGTGGAAGCGGCCCTGCAGCGCCTGCCGCCGCAAGGGCGCGTATGGGATTTGGGTACAGGCAGCGGCGCAGTGGCCGTAACGCTGGCCTGCGAACGCCCGGATGCCTCCGTACTCGCCAGCGACATCAGCCCGGCCGCGCTGGCAGTGGCACGGCAAAACGCGGCGGACAACGGAGCCGACGTATCTTTTGCCTGCGGATCGTGGTTCGACATCGACAGGCCGTCTGAAAAACACAGTTTCGACCTGCTGGTTTCCAATCCGCCCTACATCGAAGCGGACGACGGCCATTTGCAACAAGGCGACTTGCGCTTCGAGCCTGCAAACGCGCTCACCGATTTTTCAGACGGCCTAAGCTGCATCCGCGAACTGGCGGCACATGGTGCGGAATACCTGAAACCCGGAGGCCGCCTGATTATGGAGCACGGCTGGAATCAGGGGGCGGCCGTACGGCAGATACTAGAGGCCGAAGGTTGGACGGAAATCGAAACCCAAACCGATTTGGCCGGATTGGAACGGATTACGCAGGGCAGGAAGGCTGTTTAAAAGCCGGGCACTACAAAATAAAACTAAAAATACCGTTTATATCAAAAATATCGCCGTTTATCTTATTTTTCAGCATTGTTTCCGCACATTGTCTACTATTCGCCCGTCTGATAGATATTTGCTTTTCTAGCAAGTAAGTGAGTAAGACGTTTTCCCCGTAATGTGTTTGGCCGCCTATTCCGATAGGCGGCATTTTTTTACCTTCAAAATCTCAACTACATCAAACTACAATTTGCTATAATCCGTGCCGTTTCTTTTTCACAAACCCTATAAACAAGGATTCTCCCATGGGCATCAAAGTTGCCATCAACGGCTACGGACGCATCGGCCGCCAAGTGTTGCGCGCCATCTATGATTACAATCTTCAAGACCAACTGGAAATCGTGGCCGTCAATGCCAGCGGAAGCCTCGAAACCAACGCGCACCTGACCAAGTTCGACACCGTACACGGCCGCTTTAACGCAGACGTTTCCCACGACGCAACCCACCTCATCATCAACGGCAACAAAATTCCGTTTTTCTCCACCCGCAACCCGGCCGAGCTGCCGTGGAAGGATTTGGGGGTCGATTTGGTGATGGAATGTACAGGCGCGTTTACCAGCAAATCCAAAGCCAACGTGCATTTGGAAAGCGGTGCGAAAAAAGTGCTGATTTCCGCTCCCGGCGAAGCAGACGTCGATGCCACCATTGTTTACGGCGTGAACGATGACGTCATTACCGACGATATGACCGTGATTTCCAATGCTTCCTGCACCACCAACTGCCTTGCACCGGTAGCCAAAGTGCTGAGCGACAAATTGGGCATTGTTAAAGGCGTGATGACCACCATCCACGCCCTGACCAACGACCAAACCGTTACCGACGTGCGCCACAAAGACCTGCGCCGTGCCCGCAGCGGCGTGGAAAACATGATTCCGACCAAAACCGGCGCGGCAAAAGCCGTAGGCTTGGTGCTGCCCGAATTGAAAGGACGTTTGGACGGCTTGGCCATCCGCGTGCCGACCGTTAATGTTTCCTTGGTGGATTTGAGCTTTGAAGCCGCCCGCGAAACCAGTGCGGAGGAAATCAATTCGCTGCTGAAGGCTGCTTCGGAAGAAGGCCGTCTGAAAGGCGTTTTGGCTTACAACACGCTGCCGCTGGTGTCTATGGACTTCAACCACACCACGCAGGCCAGTACATTTGATTCGACACTGACCAAAGTGGTGGATGGAAACATGGTCAAAGTGTTTGCCTGGTATGACAACGAATGGGGCTTCAGCTGCCAGATGTTGAATACCGCCCGCCGCATGTTCGGCTTGGAAGTCCGTCCGTTCAAATAATTCCGCTATTGCGGATTGATTGAAAAGGCCGTCTGAAAAACCTGTTTCGGGTTTTCAGACGGCCTTTGACTGCAAAAGGCATATCAGCGTTTGACGCCGCTCAAACATGCCCAGCCTTCGTCGAAGATGGCGGGCTCAAGGTCGAACCATTGGCCGTAAATGCCACCCAATTCGTCTGCCTGTTCTTCCAGCAGGCCGGAGAGGACGATGCGGCCGCCGGTTTTGGTGCGGGCGGCGAGCATTTCGCCGAGCATGCGCAACGGGTTGGCCAAAATGTTGGCAACGACGACATCGAATTGCCCGTCCGGCAGTTCGTCGGGTAGGTAGAACTTCGTTTCCACGCGGTTTTGCACGGCATTGTTGGTACCGGCCGCAATCGCCTGCGGGTCGATGTCTACGCCGACGGCCGAGCCCGCGCCGAGTTTGAGGGCGGCAATCGTCAGGATGCCGGAGCCGCAGCCGTAGTCCAGCACGCTTTCGCCGCCTTTCAGGTTGTTATCCAGCCATTGCAGGCACAGGCGGGTGGTGGGGTGGCTGCCCGTGCCGAAAGCCAGGCCGGGGTCCAGTTGCAGATTGACGGCATTTGCATCGGGGGCTTCGTGCCACGACGGGGTAATCCACAGGCGGTCGGAAATTTTAATCGGCTCGAATTGCGCCTGGGTCAGCCGTACCCAGTCCTGCTCGGGCAGTAATTCGATCTGATAGGCGGGAGTAGGGATTTCCACCGCTTCGGCGGCAGCGGCCACGATGGCGGCCACATCGGCTTTTTCGTCAAATAATGCGAGTACTTTGCTGTTGTGCCAGATTTGTTCGGACTCGATGCCGGGTTCGCTGAAAATGGCCTGTTCCTCATCGGTGCCCGCATAGGCATCTTCGATGGCGGCGGACAATGCACCGTGTGCCATCAATGCGTCGGACAACGGTTCGGCAATCAGTTCGTTTACAATAAAGGTGGTTTGCTGGTAAGACATAAGGGACTTTCGTTGGTCAGTTTTTGCGGTCGGATGGGGTATTTTAGCGGGAAACGGCATGAGGCCGTCTGAAAGCTAAAAATCGCCCCACAGGGTTTGCATCGCGGCGATGGCGGCCAGTGCGGCGGTTTCGGTGCGCAGTACGCGCCGACCGAGGCTGACGGCTTGGAAGCCTGCTTCCTGGGCGAGCCGTTCTTCCTCTTCCGTCCAGCCGCCTTCAGGCCCCACCATGAAAATGACACTGCGCGGTGGTGGCAGGCTGTTCAGACGGCAGCTCCGGTTCAGGCCCATCAGCAGTTTGGCCTCCGCATCCGGCAGGTTTTGCAGGGCCCGGCGGAAGGGCAGCAGCGGGCGCACGGCAGGGACGGTGTTGCGGCCGCTTTGTTCGCAGGCGGAAATAACGATTTCTTGCCAACGGCTTACCCGTTTTTCCGCACGCTCCCCGCTCAGTTTGACTACGGAGCGAGTACTTTCGACAGGGATGATTTCGTTTACGCCCAATTCCACGCTTTTTTGCAGCGTAAAATCCATCCGTTCGCCGGAAGAAACGGCCTGTATCAGGGTAATATGCAGCGGCGATTCGTTTTCAGACGGCCTGATCGAAATGATTTCGGCTTCAGCGGCGCGTTTATCCAAGCTGTTTAAAACGGCGTGATAGGAAAGGCCGTCGCCGTTGAATAAAACGATTTCTTCGCCGATGCGGCAACGCAAAACGTTCAGGTGGCGCACCACATCGCCGGGCAGGGCGACGGCTTCGCCGACATGCAGGGCGGTGGCAAGAAAGAAGCGGGGCATAACGGGTAAAAATAGGTTAATATCGCTGTGATTATACTATATGCCGTGCGTGTGTTTGCGGCGGCACAAAGGCCGTCTGAAAAGTTTTTGCCCTGTAGAAACCAGTATTTCAGACAGCCTATACAAACAAAAGGACAACGAGTGTTAGCACAACTGCAAAATCTGGTGCGGCATATCGCCGATATGGAGGTGATGCCGCGCTTTCTGAGCGTGGGCGGCAGCGAAAAGCCCGACGGCAGCATTTTATCGGAGGCCGATTTGGCCGCGCAGGCCGCCTTTGCCGACGGGTTGAGGCGGATTATCGATTGCCCTATGCTGGGCGAGGAAATGAGCGAGCAACGGCAGCGTGATTTGTGGCTGCATAATTACGAAGGATTGTGGGTGGTTGATCCCATCGACGGCACCACCAATTTTGTAAACGGCTTTCCGCATTTTGCGTTATCGGCGGCCTTTATGCGGCACGGCCGGCCGGAGCTGGCCGTGATTTACGATCCTGTAGCCCGAGAATGTTTTTCCGCGTCGTCCGGCGGCGGCGCGTATCTTAATGGCCGCAGGCTGCCGCTGGTTCGGCAGGAAAAAAAATTGCACCGCGCCTTGGCCGGTGTGGAAATCAAATATCTGCGTTCGGGCAAACTTTCCAGCCGCATGAACACGCTGTCTCCCGTTGTCAGCATACGCAGCATGGGCAGCAGTACTTTAGATTGGTGCTATCTTGCCGCCGGCCGGATGGATGTATATGTCCACGGCGGACAGAAGTTATGGGATTATGCCGCCGGCGCGTTGATTTTTACCGAAGCGGGCGGCTGCCTGGCTACTTTGGAAGGCGACGATTTTTGGAGTGGGGCGCATACTTTCCAGCGTTCGGTTATTGCCGCGGTCAGTCCCGCTTTGTTTGAGCCGTGGCTGAAGTGGATACGCGACAACCAATAACGATGGATACTGCCTAAAGAAATCTGATTGCACCTCTGCGGCAAACCGCATATAATGCCCCGCATCGGTCGGGATAATCCCTAACCGGCCGGTGTTTTCTATGACGTTTTCCCATAATGTATTTGGTCGTTCATATCTTTTCCCTTGGATATGAACGGCAATTTTTTATCTGCCTTCTTACATCAGGCCGTCTGAAAACATATTTCGCCCGTTATGGGGACAAAACAGCCAATCCATAGACGGTGTTTTCGGGTTGATACCGTAATTATTTGAATTTATTTACCTTTAATAAAATGCTGCGATGCTCATTAGGCGGGAGGCGGGATAATTGCCGTTATGCCTATGTGTCAAATCCAAAATGTCGCGGTGAAAAAGTAGATAAGCCCTACAATTCCTATTTGAATTCATCAAATGCCTATTGTTACGTCTGGTATTTTGTTCCCGTAAAAAACATTTATTGATACAAATCAATCAGGTAAATAAAAACCTATATAAGCATAATACCGCTTAACGTTAAAAATATACCATTTATCTGAAAAAGCCTTATAATACCCCTATTGCGAAAAAAGAACGGCAGTATAGCCGATTTAAACTTTATTTAAATATATAACAAACACTTGGGGTAAATATGAAAAAATTGTTCAACTTGTTGGTAGCGGAATGGCGTGCAGCCTTTGATCCGAAAAGTATCGTGCTGAATGATTGTAATGATGTCAAAGTCCATGCGAAATCATTACAGCATTTGAGTGAGGAAGAACGGGAAACTTTACTGGAGTTTGTAACGCAGGCCGAAATTGCGCGTCAGACGGGATGTGATACTACTGCGGGCTATGGCATTACTGTCGGTGAAGCTTTGGCGCATCAGCACATGATGCAGGATATCGAATCAATCGTGTCGTCTTCTATTTAAGCAGACACCTGAGATTGCGGAATGTTATGAAGGCCGTCTGAAAACCGATTTATCGGTTTTCAGACGGCCTTTTGCTGTTTCAGATGAGGTAAGTTTAAATCCGCATCGGCATTACAATGTATTTGAAATTCGGATTGTTGGGAATGGTAAACAGGGTAGAGCGGTTGGCGTCGCCAAATGCAAGCTGCATGTCTTCAGCGTGTACGTTCCGCAATACGTCCATTAAGTAATTGATGTTGAATCCGACTTCCAACTCACCGCCCTGATAGGCGATTTCCAATTCTTCGCGTGCTTCTTCTTGTTCGTTGTTGCTGCACACTACGCTGAGCAGGCCGGGTTGCAGGTGCAGGCGCGCGCCACGGAATTTTTCGTTGGCCAAAATGGCGGCACGTTCGAGTGCGCCCAATAAATGGCTGCGGTTGAGCAGGAAGATTTTGTCGTTATCGAGCGGGATGACACGGTTGAAGTCGGGGAATTTGCCATCCACTACCTTGCTGACGATGACTGTGCCGTTGCAACGGAAACGGACTTGATTGTTCAGCAGTTCGACGCTGACTTGTTCGTTGGGCTGGTTGAGCAGTTTGAATAGTTCCAATACGGTTTTGCGCGGGAGGATGACTTCGGCTTTCGGCAGATCGGCTTCAATGGTGGCGGCAGAGTAGGCCAAGCGGTGGCCGTCGGTCGCTACCAGACGGAGCTGGCCTCCTTCGGTCTGCATCAGCAGGCCGTTCAGATAATAGCGGATGTCTTGTACCGCCATGCTGTATTGGACTTGCGACAGCATACTTTTGAGTGCTTCCTGTGTCAGAGAAAATGCCGAGCTGACTTCCTCGCCCACGCTCATCAGCGGGAAGTCTTCGGCAGGCAGGGTTTGCAGGGCGAAGCGCGATTTTCCGGCTTTCAGCGTCAGGCGGTTTTGCGCCCAATCCAAAGCAACTTGCGCCCCTTCGGGAAGCGCGCGCAGTATGTCTTGCAGTTTTTTTGCGTTGGTGGTGATGCGGAAATCGCCCGCTTCGCTTTTCGGGCCGTCGGTGTTGATTTGAATTTCCAAGTCGGTGGCCAAGATGTTGGTTTGACCGTGTGTACTTTCGAGCAGGACGTTGGATAGGATGGGGAGTGTGTGGCGGCGTTCGACAATGCCGGTCACGGTCTGCAAAGGTTTGAGCAGGGCATCGCGGTCTGCTTGCAAAATCAGCATGTTATTTCCTTAAATTCGGTTAATTTTGAATGAGTAAAAGCAGTTTTTCATAGTCCTGTGCCACTTCGGGGTCTTCTTGCCGCAGTTTGGCTACGGCCTTGATGCCGTGCATGACGGTGGTGTGGTCCCGGCCGCCGAAGGCTTCTCCGATGGCGGGCAGGCTGAGGCTGGTCAGGTCTTTTGTCAGGCTCATGGCCACTTGGCGCGGTCGCGCGATATTGCGGGTACGTTTTTTGCCCAGCAACTCGCTGATTTTGACCCGGTAGTGTTTGGCTACCGCATCGAGTATGAGTTCGGCGGTAATGACTTTGTAGGCACTGGCGACAATATCCTGCAACGCTTCGGTAGCCAAGTCGATGTCGATTGGTTTTTTTTGGAAGCGGCTGCTGGCTTCGACCCGTTTGAACGCGCCTTCCAGTTCGCGTACGTTGGAACGGATGTGTTTGGCGATGAAAAAAGCGGCATCCTCGCGCAAGGTTACGCCGGCGGATTCGGCTTTTTTCTGCAAAATGGCAACGCGCATTTCAAATTCAGGCGGTTCGAGTTCGAGGGTCAGACCCCAGGAAAACCGCGATTTCAGACGGTCGTCCATGTCTTCGATTTTGGCGGGAAGCACGTCGCAGGTTAGGATGAGTTGTTTTTTCTCGGTATGGAAGTGGTTGTACAGATAGAAGAATTCTTCCATTGTACGGTCTTTCCCTTTAATGAATTGGATGTCGTCGATAATCAGCAGGTCGTATTGTTTATATTGCTGTTTGAAAGTGTCGTAATTATTGGTGCGGAATGCGTTCATCAGGCCGCGTATGTATTCGTCGGCATGCATATAGCGCACTTTGGCTTTCGGGTTGTGTTGCAGCAGGTCGTTGCCGATGGCCTGTACCAAATGTGTTTTACCCAAGCCGGTGCTGCCGTAGAGGAAAAACGGGTTGTAACGGTCTCCCGGATTTTCTGCAATGGATTTGGCGGCGGCGGCGGCCATGCGGTTGCCTTTGCCTTCCACTAGGGTGGCAAAAGTGTAGTCGGGAGACAGGTTGGTATGGGCATAATGCGCATCACGCTGCTCTTCAGTACGGCCCGAGGTGGTTTTTGCGGCTTCAGGTTTGTGTTCCAGCTGCTCTTCCGCCGATTTTGCAGGCAGGTTTTTCAAGCGTTCGGCCAGAATGTCTTGCGCGCTTTGTTTGGGTTTCGCAGGTGATTTGGCCGGTTCCGCCATCTCTGCGGTAGAGCTTTCAGACGGCCTTTCCGGTGCGGATGTGGTTTCCTGCACTGTGTCGGTATTCTCGTCCGGAGCCATCGGATAGCTGATGCCGCGCCCCGCTTTAAATTGCAGTGCGGGCTGTTCGGGAGCCAGTTCTTTGAGGACGGTTTCGAATTTGGCGGCGAATTGGTTTTGCAGCATGTTGCTGGCAAACTGGTTTTTGCCATACACCACCCATACATCGTTTTCCTCGCCCACAGTCAGCGGTGCAATCCAAGTATCAAACTGTTGCGGTGTCAGCATCTGATGCAGGCGGCGAAGGCAAAGCGGCCAAAATTCGGCAAGCGTCAAGGTGTTCATAGGGAATCGTCGGAAAATCATTCAGATAGGCCGTGAGAAGAAGGTTCGGCCAAAGATTGCGGGATTATACAGAAAATCCATTATGCCCGCCATGTGCTGCCGATGGGGCCGAAACCTGGGCCGCAAACGGGATATTCTGTCTAATTTCCTTATATTGATTGACAAAAACAAGAATTTAGGTTGTAATCTGCTGTTTTCAATTTCATACCGATTTTTAGGAATATCATGAAACGCACTTATCAACCTTCCGTAACCAAACGCAAACGCACCCACGGCTTTTTGGTGCGCTCCAAAACCCGCGGCGGCCGTGCCGTATTGGCTGCGCGCCGTGCCAAAGGCCGTAAGCGTTTGGCCGTTTAATCCGAAGCCGTTTTGGAAAGCTTCGGCAGGCAGTACCGCTTATTGAAAACGGAAGAATTTTCTTCCGTTTTTGCTTTAAGAAGGCAATATAACTGCGCGTTACTGCAAATTTCTTATTCCGATACCAATTCCGCCGGGCATGCGCGGCTTGGTTTGGTGGTCGGTAAAAAAACAGCCAAACGTGCCCATGACCGCAATTATATGAAACGTGTGTTGCGCGACTGGTTTCGACGGCATAAGGCGCAGTTGCCGCCTCGGGATTTTGTGATACGGGTCCGCCGCCCCTTCGGGCGCGACGGTGCGGACGAAATACGGGCGCAGCTCCGGCGGCTGCTGTTGCAGAAATCATGATTGCCAAGTTGTTGCAATGGCTGATCAAGTTTTACCAATACTGCATCAGCCCGATGATTCCGCCACGATGCCGCTATACTCCGACCTGTTCGCAATATGCTTTGGAAGCCGTACGCAAATATGGCGCATTCAAGGGGGGCTGGCTGGCAGTCAAACGAATTGCCCGCTGCCATCCTTGGGGCGGGCACGGACATGATCCGGTGCCTTAAACCGATTCCCGTATCGGATTCGGCCTGCTTCCCGTCATGTTTCAGCCGTACAAGGCAGGCCGGAGCGAAAAAGCGCGGCAGAATCGGATATTTTGTCCGCATATTTAAATGCAGTACGCGTTTGCGCGCGGAGTACAAGAGATTTCAAATACCGGTGCGCTGTGAAACAGCCGCCTAAATTTTCAGACGGCCTCTCCTTCCGTCTGACGACATACAGGAAAAACCGATGGACATCAAAAGAATGACCGTGTTTTTTGCTGTTTCCCTGCTGATACTGTTGGGATGGGAAAAAATATTCCCAACCCCGCAGCCCGCGGTTTCAGCCGTGCAGCAGGCCGGACAGCAACAAACCTCCCCGACTATTCCGGCCGAAACCGGTTTGAGTCCGGCTGTTCCGATTACGGTCAGCACGGATACCGTCAATGCAGTTATTGATGAAAAAAGCGGTGATTTGCGCAGCCTGACCTTGCTGAAATACGATTCGGCAGAAGATCAGAGCAAACCTTTCACGCTGTTTCACGATGGTAAGGACGGCATTTATGTTGCCCAATCCGACGTGGTGGATGCGGCCGGCCGCAGCCTGACCCAAGGGTTGAGTTTTCAAAGTGCGAAAAAACAATACAGCCTTGAAGGCGACAAAGCCGAAGTCCGCCTGACCGCCAACACTGCCAACGGCATTCAGATCGACAAAATCTATACTTTTACCAAAGGCAGCTATTTGGTCGGCATCCGTTTTGACGTGACCAACCGCAGCGGCAGCCCCATCCGAACAGACGGTTCCTACCGCATCGTCCGCGACGGCAAGGCACCGGAAGGCCAAGGTTATTTTATGGCTAACTACACGGGGCCTGTGTTGTATACCCCGCAGGGTGGGTTTCAAAAAGTCAAATTCGGCGATTTGGATGACGACTTCAAAGAAGGGCGCGAACAGGCCGAATACGAGCGTAAAACCCAGTCCGGCTGGGTTGGTATGAGTCAGCACTACTTCTTTTCGTCTTGGATTCTGCAACCGAAAGGCGGACAAAGCGTGTGTACCACCGATGCTTGCCGCATCGACATCAAACGCCGCAGCGACAACCTTTATTCCGCCGGCGTTATCGTTCCGCAACCCGAATTGGCCAACGGCATGAAGCAGGGCTTCGGTATTTCCCTGTACGCCGGTCCGCAAACCACTTCCGCGCTCGGCAAAATCGCCGACAATTTGGAATTGATTAAAGACTACGGCCGCGTACATTGGCCTGCAACCGGCCTCTTCTGGCTGATGGACAAACTGCACGGCTTTACCGGCAACTGGGGTTGGGCAATCGTCCTGCTGACCATTATCGTCAAAATAGTCCTCTTCCCGCTGAACAACGCCGCCTATAAATCCATGGCGAAAATGCGCGCGGTCGCACCGAAGCTCGAAGCACTGAAAAAACAATACGGCGACGACCGTATGGCGATGCAGCAGGCTATGATGCAGATGTACCGCAGCGAAAAAATCAATCCGCTGGGCGGCTGTCTGCCGATGTTGCTGCAAATCCCGATCTTTATCGGCCTTTATTGGGCGATATTCAGTTCGGTGGAATTGCGCCAGGCTCCGTGGCTGGGTTGGATTACAGATTTGTCCCGCCATGACCCGTGGTTCATCCTGCCCGTTCTGATGACGGCGACCATGTGGTTCCAAACCACACTGAACCCGCCGCCGACCGATCCGATGCAGGCCAAAATGATGAAGATTATGCCGTTTGTCTTCTCGTTTATGTTCTTCCTCTTCCCTGCCGGCTTGGTGCTGTACTATGTGGTGAACAACCTGCTGACCATCGCGCAGCAATGGTATGTAAACCGCAGTACCGAACAGCAACGTAAAAAAGGCGAAGTGGTGTCTTAACCCGGCATCCGAGTATTGAAAGGCCGTCTGAAAACCTGGGCAAAGGTTTTTCAGACGGCCTTTTTATCAAGCGGAATAAGTGATGATGCGGCGATTAACTTGTTTCTCCGCAGCGTGGCTTCGTTTGATGTTAAAGAAAATGGTTCTGCAAGGTATCGCAAAACGGAATGAATCTGTCTTACTCCCCCTATACTGTTTGAGGATTTGCCGCTTTGCCTTGATTGTGCGTCATGATGATTGGCGGCGGGACGGGAGGTCGTCTGAAAGCGGCGGTTCGTGTTTTCAATGCGCTTCGGGTGTTGAGCTTGAGCAATCAGAAACTCTCATGTTGGTTTGTGCCGGTCAAAGCCGTATCGCTGCCGTCGCCATGCGCGGCAAGCTGCCCGCGTTTCGCCAAACGGTACCAGCCGAAGAGGCGGTAGAGGCAGAATAGGGCGATGAAGGGCTGGCAGGCGGCGACCAGCAGATAACGCGGGTTGTCGAACGATATGGCCGCTTCGCCGCCGGACAGCCTCAGCAGGGCCCAGCCCCACTGCCACACTGAAGCAAGGGAAAAGGCCAGCACGGCCAAGAGGCCTAGTGTGGCGAATACGCCGACGGGCATGGCTTTGCCGCGAGCCACGGAGCGGTCGAGCCTCAGCAGCATCAGCAGGCCGAACCCGATGCACAATACCATGCCACCGTTGGCGACGACTTGGAGGCCGGAAAAAACAATGTCGGGCGATACGGGCAGGCCGTCTGCGGGCAGTGCTTTTTTCTGCCCCGAAGCGACGCTTTGCATCACGTTCAGTACGAAGGTGTAAATCATGTCGGCCAGTACAATCCATACCGGCAGTAAAAAAGGGAAACGCATCATGTCTTTGCTCCGTCAAGGGCGGGCAGTGTAGCAGAAAGCCCCTGCCTGATTAAGTATGGATTGAAAAAACGGCAGGCAGGACGGGCGTGCGGTTGTTTTTCAGACGGCCTCCCCGTCATGCCATGCCTAATGGGGCGCAATTTTGTTACACTACCGCCCGACTTTTACCGGAAACCGATTCTTATGCTGACCTATACCCCGCCGGAGATGCGCGCCGCGCCGCCTACGCGCGAAAAACCGTGGATATTGCTGCTGCTGGCGTTTGCCTGGCTCTGGCCGGGCGTGTTTTCGCACGATTTGTGGAAGCCCGACGAAATTTGGTTTAACGAGGCGGTAAACGGCATATTGTCGGGCGGCAGTTGGTTGCAGCCGCAAGTGCCGGGCAGGCAGGACGGCGGAATGCCGTTTGTTTACGTTTGGCTGGCGGCGTGGTGCCGCCGGCTGCTGTCGCCTTGGCTGACGGATGCCTATTCGGCGATGCGGTTGGCCAGTGTGCTGTTTACCGCCGTCGGGCTGACGGCCTGCGGCATGGCGGGTTTCCATCTGGCAGGACGGCATCAGGGGCGCAGCGTGGTGCTGATACTGATAGGCTGTGCCGGCCTGATAACCGGCGGCCACCTGCTTGGCGGCGCGTCGGTGCAGTTTGCCGCCGCGGGTTTGTGCCTGTACGGCTTGGCGGTGGCGCGCCGGCGGGCGATTTTTGCCGCGCTGTTGTTGGGTTGCGGCTGGGCGTTGCTGTCGGTATCGGCCGGTTGGGCGGTTATGGCGGCATTGATGCTGGCCGCCTGCCTGTTGCCGTTGTTTCCCGTTTGGCGGAGCCGCCGTTTCGCCGTTGCGCTGGCTGCCGCCTTTGCTTTGGCCGTACCTTTGGCTGCCGTGTACCCGCTGGCTTTGTATCAGGTTTCGCCCGAAGCGTTTTCGGGGTGGCTGAATCATCATGTTCTCGGTGTTTTCGGCGGTTTGGCAACTTTTTCCGCCGCCTTCAGCCTGCCTTATTATTTGAAAAACCTGCTGTGGTTTGCCTTTCCCGCCTGGCCGCTGGCGTTGTGGACTTTCAGCCGCCGCCGTTTTTTAAGCGAAAGCTGGGGCGGGCCGACGGTGTTGTGGTTGGCGGCGGTGGGGCTGCTGTTGGCCGTCGCGCCGCAAACCCATGCCGACAATCTGATTCTGCTGTTGCCGCCGCTGGCCGTGCTCGGCGCGTGCCGTCTCGACAGCCTGCGGCGCGGCGCGGCGGCGTTTTTCAACTGGTTCGGCATTATGATTTTCGGTCTGTTGGCGGTGTTCCTTTGGATTGGTTTTTCGGCGATGAATTTCGGCTGGCCGGCCAAACTGGCCGAACGGTCGGCTTATTTCAGCCCGTATTACACGCCCGAGTTTGATGTTGTGCCCATGCTGATCGCCCTGTTGTTCACACCGTTGTGGCTGTGGGCGGTTACGCGCAAAAATGTGAAGGGGCGGCAGGCGGTCACCAATTGGGCGGCAGGCATGACGCTGGTGTGGGCTTTGCTGATGACGCTGTTTCTGCCTTGGCTGGATGCGGCCAAAAGCTACCGCCCTGTGGTGGCGCGCATGGAAGCCGCCGCGCCTGCCGAATTGAGCGAACGCAGTGCCTGTTTCAGCATAGACGAAATGGCCGTCCTTGCCCGCGTGTCGTGGCGCGAATACGGCAGCCTGCCCTTCGAAGTCGGCGAATCGGCTTGCGGCTACCGGCTGATACAGGCCAATGCCGATGCGGCCGTACCCGCAGGCTGGCGCGAGGTTTGGCAGGGCGGCAGACCGCGCAATAAAAACGAACGTTTCCTTTTGCTGCAACGTTTGTAAAGCGGACAAACAGATTGAATGGGCAGAAAGAGGCCGTCTGAAAATTGTTTTTCAGACGGCCTCTTTCCGTTCAAACGCTTTATTCCGCTTATTTCACTTTGCCTTTCAACGCGCCGTAGCCTGCCGCGTCCATTTGTTCCAGCGGGATGAATTTCAGGCTCGCGCCGTTGATGCAGTAGCGCAGGCCTCCTTTGTCTTTGGGGCCGTCGGGGAAGACGTGCCCCAAGTGCGAATCGGCGGCATGGCTGCGCACTTCGGTGCGGCGCATGTTGTAGCTGAAATCGTCGTGTTCGGTAACGGCGGCGGCGTTAATCGGGCGGGTAAAGCTCGGCCAGCCGCAGCCGGAATCGAATTTGTCGGCGGAGCTGAACAGGGGTTCGCCGCTGACGACGTCCACATAAATGCCGGGTTTGAACAGATGGTCGTATTCGTGGCTGAAGGCGTATTCGGTCGCGCTTTTTTGGGTCACTTGGTATTGCTCTTCGGTCAGGATGCGTTTGAGTTCGGCGTCACTGGGTTTTTTATACGTTGCCGCGTCGAAGCCTTTGCCTTGCGGGGCGGCTTTGGTTTTGCCCGGCAGCGGTTCGTCGGCTTTGCGGATGTCGATGTGGCAATAGCCGTTGGGGTTTTTAATCAGGTAGTCCTGATGGTATTCCTCGGCGTCGTAGAAGTTTTTCAGCGGCTCGTTTTCGACAACGAGGGGCTGTTTGTATTTTTGCTGCTCGCGTTTGAGGGCGGCGGCAATGACGGCTTTTTCGGCGGGGTCGGTGTAGTACACGCCGCTGCGGTATTGCGTGCCGGTGTCGTTGCCTTGTTTGTTGAGGCTGGTCGGGTCAACGACGCGGAAATAGTATTGCAGGATGTCGTCGAGGCTCAGTTTGTCGGCATCGTAAGTCACTTTGACGGTCTCGGCATGGCCCGTATCGCGGTAGGACACGTCTTCGTAGCTCGGATTTTTTGTTTTGCCGTTGGCGTAGCCGGATACTGCGTCCACCACGCCGTCTATGCGTTGGAAATAGGCTTCCAAGCCCCAGAAGCAGCCGCCGGCGAGGTAGATGGTGCGCGTGTTCATGATTTTTGAATCCTTTTTCTGTGTGTCGGGTTTGTAGAACGAATTTTTCAGACGGCCTAAATCGGCATTCGGGTCGCGGATTAACGCCAATGCCTGCGCTTCGTTGATGCTGCCTTTGACGATGCGCTGCACGTCGCCGTCTTTACCGATTAACGCCCACGAGGGGTAAACGCCGATATTCAGGCTTTGGGCGATGGTGCCGCCGTTGTCGGTCACGACGGGCAGCTTGGGATAGTTCAAACCGGCATACCATTTTTGAAAGTCGCCGTCTTTTTTCTCGTGCAAAAAGCCGGGGGAGGCGACGGTAATCAGGTTGGCAGAACTGAACTGCTTGTCCTGCGCCCATTTTTCGGTTTGCCCCAGTTCGGACAAACACAAAGGACACCAGCTCGCCCAGAATTTAATCAGGGTGGGTTTGTCTTTTTTCAAATAAACGCCGGCGGGGCGGCCTTGCGGCGTTTTCAGTTCGGACAACATTTTCGGCACGGACGCGGCCTCTGCGGGAACGGTGTGGGGCAGCAGGAAGGCCGCGCCGGCCACGGCCGCACCCGTCAGCAGGGCGATTTTCCAACCCGATTTTTTCCGGTTTTCCATCTTTCACTCCTTTTGTTTACATTACAACAGATGATGTTTAGACGTCGGCAGGCGCCTAATCTTACAGCCTTGCGCATAAAAAAGTAAAAGGCCGTCTGAAAAATAAATTTTCATCTTGTCAAAACTGCATTTTCAGACGGCCTGTCCATTGCAGTTACGGCGTAAAAGGCATACACTCGCTACATCCGACTACAACAACAGGAGAACCCTAAATGAAACAATTGGCCATGTACATCAACGGACGCTTTGAAAATGATTTCAACGGCGAATGGCGCGACGTATTGAACCCTTCCACCGAAGAAACCATCGCCCGCGAACCCAAAGGCGGCAAAGCGGACGTTGACCGCGCCGTAGCGGCGGCGCGTGCGGCGCAGCCGGCATGGGAGCGGCTGCCTGCGGTCGAACGCGGCGCGTATTTGCGCAAAATCGCCCAAGGCATACGCGAACGCGCCGACGAGCTGACCGACACCATCGTTGCCGAAGGCGGCAAAACCAAAGACTTGGCGCGCGTGGAAGTCATGTTTACCGCCGACTATCTCGATTACCAAGCCGAATGGGCGCGCCGTTACGAAGGCGAAATCATTCAAAGCGACCGTCCGCGCGAAAACATTTTATTGTTCAAACGTCCGCTGGGCGTCGTGGCAGGCATCCTGCCGTGGAACTTCCCCTTCTTCCTGATTGCCCGCAAAATGGGCCCCGCTTTGGTCACGGGCAACACCATCGTCGTCAAACCCAGCAGCGTGACCCCGATCAACTGCCACATTTTCGCCGAAATCGTCGATGCCGTCGGACTGCCCGCAGGCGTGTTCAACGTGGTGAACGGCCCCGGCGCGGAAATCGGCAATGCCTTGTCCGCCCATCCGCAAGTCGATATGGTCAGCCTGACCGGCTCCGTCGAAGCAGGCCGCCAAGTGATGGAAGCCGCTTCCGCCAACATCACCAAAGTCTCGCTGGAACTCGGCGGCAAAGCGCCTGCCATCGTTTTGAAAGACGCGGATTTGGACTTGGCAGTGAAATCCATCTTGGCTTCTCGCGTCGGCAACACCGGTCAAATCTGCAACTGCGCCGAGCGCGTCTATGTCCACAGCAGCCTGAAAGACGCGTTCATTGAAAAAATGACCGCCGCCATGAAAGGCGTGCGCTACGGCAACCCTGCCGAAGCCGAAGCAGGCGCGCTGGAAATGGGTCCGCTGATTGAAGAGCGCGCCGTCAAAGCCGTTGCCGAAAAAGTGGAACGCGCCGTCAAACAAGGTGCGACGCTGGTTTGCGGCGGCAAACGCGCCGAAGGACGCGGCTATTTCTTCGAGCCGACCCTGCTGACCGACACCGACAACAACATGGACATCATGAAGGAAGAAACCTTCGGCCCCGTCCTGCCCGTTTCCACTTTCGACACGCTCGACCAAGTCATCGCCTTGGCAAACGACTGCGAATTCGGTCTGACCAGCTCCGTGTACACCACCAACCTGAACGAAGCCTTCTACGTCACCCGCCGCCTGCAATTCGGCGAAACCTACATCAACCGCGAAAACTTCGAAGCCATGCAGGGCTTCCACGCGGGCTGGAAAAAATCCGGCATCGGCGGCGCGGACGGCAAACACGGTTTGGAAGAATACCTGCAAACCCAAGTCGTTTATCTGGAAACCAATATTTGATAACAATGGAGGAAACACTAATGGCCAAGCATAGTTTTATAGTTTCACTATTTTTATTAGCAACTTCGAATGCTTTGGCTTGTAACCCCGCACAGGGAACTGGGCAATGCGGTTTTTATGATGCTACGGGTAGATGGGTTGCAACGAGAGCGGAATACGATGCATCGTTTCAACAACAAGGAGGAGGAACAGTCTATAACCCCCCCCCTCCTCCCCCGATAACTGTGATTTTGCCTGATAGGTTTGGGGCTGTCGCTCGTGCAATAAATAATCATGGGTTTAGCTCTGTTTATAATATGAACTCCAAACAAGAGGCTAAAAGGAAAGTCTTACAACTTTGCAAAATAGAAAACGCTAGTCCCTGTAAGATATATCTTGAATATGCTAATGGTTGTATAAGTATGGCTTCTGGCAAAGGTCCGTTTAACCGTTATTATCCCGTTTATTCAATTTCTCAACAGCAAGGGCAAACTCAAAGAGATGTAATGGAGAAATGTTCAGCTCAATACAGCGATTGTGGTATTGCAATAGAAGAAGAATGTTCTATTGCACGACCGCCACGCTAGTAGATTTTGGGTTGAGTTAATGCTAAGGCAGCCTGAAAACCTAAATTTTGTTTTCAGGCTGCCTTTTTAATAAGAGGTAAGTAACAATGGTCAAGCATAGTTTTATAATCCCTTTATTGTTGTTAGCAAGCCCATGTGCTTTTTCTTGTTATGACCCAGCGGGTTCTGGACGTTGTGGTCCTAATGGTATCGGACCTCTCAGCCCTAGTGCATATGGTGTTTGATAACGCCTTGATGTGTTGATATAAAAGGCCGTCTGAAAAAACGGAACAAGGTTCTTCAGACGGCCTCCTTATGTCCGCTTACAAGCGGGCGCACAAACGGGCGACAATGTCGGCCGCACTGCCGGGGACGCACCTGCCCGCGCCCTGTCCCGCCCAAAACGGCGAAAAATCAAAGCAGCCGCGCCGTTCCGCTTCCGCCTTCAACGCGCCTGCTGCCGCGCCCGCCAAGGGGAAGGGCAGGGCGGCTTCGTTCATCGGGCCGGCTTCGCGCATGAAACGGTTGACGATGCCGCGCGCCGCGCCGCCGCTGAACAGGTTGGTGACGGCGGTGTCTTCCGGCCGTGCGGATCGGATGGCCGCGCGGTGGGCGGGTTTGGTCAGGGCTTCGTCGGCCAGCAGGAAGGCCGTTCCCGCCTGAACCGCCGCCGCACCCAAATCCAAAGCGGCGCGGACGGCATCGGCATCGGCAATCCCACCCGCCGCAACGACGGGCAGGTTTACCGCCCGGCAGACGGCGGGCAGCAGCGCGAAAAGGCCGCTTTGGCAGGCGGGGGCGCGGTTTAAAAACCAGCCCCGGTGGCCGCCGGCCTCCCAGCCTTGGGCGATGACGACGTCCGCGCCGTTCGCCTCCAGCCACAAGGCTTCTTCCACCGTGGTCGCGCTCGCCCACACTTCGCAGCCGGCGGCTTTCACGCGCGAGAGCAAATCCGATGCGGGCAGGCCGAAATGGAAACTCGCTACCGGCGGGCGGAAGCGTTCCAGCAAAGCCAGTGCGTCCGCGTCAAACGGCCGCCTGCCGCCGTTGGCGGGAATATCGCCTTCCGACAGGCCGAGTTCGTCGAAATAGGGGCGCAGCACGGCCAGCCAGGCGGCGCGTTGCGCCTCGTCCGCTTCGGGTGTACGGTGGGCGAAGAAATTGAGGTTGTAGGGCAGGCCGCCGCCTTCGTCCCGCATCGTTTGCAAGGCCTGTTCGAGGGCGGGCGGGCCGTACATGGCGGCGGCCAGCGAGCCCAGCGCGCCGGCACGGCAGACTGCCAGCGGCAGCGCGGTATCGTGGGCGAAGGCCATCGGTGCCTGAATCAGCGGATGGCGCAGGGAGGCGAGGATTGCGGACATGGTGTTTCTCCTTTTTTTTCCGGTTTGTATGGTTGGAAGTCGAAAGAACGGTTACACGGGCAGGATGGGCGTCGGCCGATCCATGCCCGTATGCCCTGAAATGGTAGGGCGGCATTCCTTATTTTGACTTGCCATCTTACTATGTGCGTTAGCCGCAAAACAAGGGCGCAAGCATAGCATAAGGCCGTCTGAAAAGCCGTTTCCCGCTTTTCAGGCGGCCTTTCTCCGCCCGAAATGGCTAAACGGCGGCAAATCCATTAAAATACGCCGCTTAATCCTACACAAAGAACATTATGGAAGCCGAAGTAATCAACCAGCTCAACAATGCGTTAAACGATTTGGAAAAGCGCAGCGAAGACATCCGCGTTTATATGGACTATCAGGGCAAGAAAGACCGATTGGAAGAAGTCATCGGCCTTTCCGAAGACCCAGAACTATGGAACGACCCGAAACGCGCCCAAGAAATCGGCAAAGAGCGCAAAATCCTTGAAGGCATCGTGTTGACGCTCGACAACATCGCGACGGGCATCGAAGATAACCGCATGCTGATTGAAATGGCCGTCGAAGAAAACGACGAAGAAGGTTTCGCCGCCGTGCAGGAAGACGTGGCGGGACTGGAAAAACAGATGGCGGATTTGGAGTTCAAACGGATGTTCAACCAGCCCGCCGACCCGAACAACTGTTTTATCGACATTACCGCAGGCGCGGGCGGTACGGAAGCGGAAGACTGGGCGGGCATGCTGTTCCGCATGTACAGCCGCTACGCCGAGCGTAAAGGCTTCAAAATCGACATCCTCGAAGAAGACGACGGCGAAATCGCGGGCATCAACCGCGCCACCATCCGTCTGGAAGGCGAATACGCCTACGGCCTCTTGCGCACCGAAACCGGCGTTCACCGCCTAGTGCGTTACTCGCCGTTTGACTCGAACAACAAACGCCACACCTCGTTTGCCTCCGTGTTCGTCTATCCCGAAATCGACGATTCCATCGAAATCGAAATCAACCCCGCCGATTTGCGTATCGACACCTATCGCGCATCGGGCGCGGGCGGCCAGCACATCAATAAAACCGACTCCGCCGTGCGCATCACCCACGAGCCGACGGGGATTGTGGTGCAGTGTCAAAACGACCGTTCGCAACACGCCAACAAAGCGGCTGCGATGGAAATGTTGAAATCCAAACTGTATGAATTGGAAATGCGCAAACGCAACGAAGAGAAACAGGCGTTGGAAGAAGGCAAATCCGATGTGGGTTGGGGCAGCCAAATCCGTTCGTACGTCTTGGACTCCTCGCGCATCAAAGACTTGCGCACAGGCTACGAAGTCGGAAACACCAAAGCCGTATTGGACGGCGATTTGGACGGCTTCATCGAAGCCAGCCTGAAACAAGGCGTGTAAATTTCAGGCCGTCTGAAAGCACCGCCGCTTTTCAGACGGCCTTCATCCCAAGAAAGGAAAACCTTATGACTAAAACGCTCTTCATCGCACTCGGCCTCCTGGCCGCCCCGCTGGCCGCCACCGCCGCCCCGCTCGACAGCAGCGACCAAGGCGAATACGTCCTGCTCGACAAAGACGAAAACCCCACGCCGATGCAGATGCAGTTCGTCCTGAAGGGCAAACAGTGGATTATGAACGGCCGCGAAGGAGGAGGGCAGTGGCAGCCCGTCTGCCAAGGCACGGGCGAATGCCGTTTGGTCGCATCCTCTGCAGGCGAAGTTTCCCGCTGGAAAAAAAACCTGCCCGACAGCTGGCAGCCGCATAACTTCGGCTGCATCAACAACAAAGCCTTCGCCTTCTGCCGCGTAGACCATGCCACCGACCCCAACCGCAAAGGTTATTGGTGGTTCGGCCTGGTGGACGGCAAAGTCGTACCGCTGCCGGTCAACCGCCTGTAAGGCTTGAAAACCGGAGAGGCCGTCTGAAAAACATTTTTCAGACGGCCTCATCATGCCCCTGATGAACATCTGTCTGCCCGAAGAATTTTCCGCCCTGCAACCCGAAACGGAGGCGGGCGGCGATTGGAGCGTTTACCTGGTTTTGTGCGAAAACGGTTCGCTCTACTGCGGCGTCAGCAATCGCCCCGCCGAACGCTTTGCCGCCCATCTGGCCGGACGCGGCGCGCGCTACACCCGTATGCACAAACCGCTCGAAATGAGGCTGGCCGCCGACGGTTTGGACAGGGCGCAGGCACAAAGGCTGGAGGCCGGCATTAAAAAACTGCCCAAAACGCGCAAAACCGCCTTGTGGCGGCAAAGCGTGCCCTTGTGCCGTGCGGAAGGAGGGGCGGTTGAAACCTTCAGGCGGCCTTTTGTCCCGCCGCCGATTCCCTGTTAAAAAACCTTTTATGAACAAACCACTGCGTATCTTAGGCATAGACCCCGGCAGCCGCATCACCGGCTTCGGCATCATCGACGTGGTCGGGCGCGAACATTTTTACGTTGCCTCCGGCTGCATCAAAACCATACCCGGCGACGAATTGGCCGGACGCATCGGCATCATCGTCGAAAACATCGGCGAAATCATCGCCTGCTACAAACCGCAGCAGGCGGCGGTGGAGCAGGTGTTCGTCAATGTGAACCCCGCCGCCACCCTGATGCTGGGGCAGGCGCGCGGGGCGGCGGTGGCGGCCTTGGTGATGCGCGGCCTGCCGGTATACGAATACACCGCCCTGCAGGTCAAACAGGCAGTGGTCGGGCAGGGCAAGGCGGCCAAGGAGCAGGTTCAGGATATGGTGGTGAGGATGCTGGGGCTGTCGGGCACGCCGCAGGCCGATGCCGCCGACGGGCTGGCCGTCGCCCTGACTCACGCCCTGCGCAATCAGGGTTTGGCCGCGCGCCTGAACCCCGACGGCTTGCAGGTGAAGCGCGGCCGTTTCCAATAATTCAGGCCGCGCCGACAGGCAGATAAAGGCCGTCTGAAAGCCGGGAAAACGGTTTTCAGACGGCCTCAAAACCAGCCTTTTGTCCGATGCCGCCCTTTATATTTACCGTGCCTTAAGCAAAGTGATGATTTCCTGTTGGGCGGCAATTTCCCTGTCTTTCTGGGCGATGATTTCTTCTTGGTGGCGGACGGTCATTTTCAGTTTTTCAAGTTCGATGCGGCTTGAAGCATCAGAGCCGTAATAATTGGCACTGGTTTGATCGTGGGTTCCGTTTAAAAAGAAGAAAACGTTTTTATCGTTGTCGCTGACCAAATCCGACAGGTTGATGTTGAATATTTGTGCGATCTGATTGAGTTTTTCCAAATACAGTTTGGTTTCGCCGCGTTCGATTTTGGCATAGCCGTTATGGGATATGCCCAGTTTTTCCGCCATTTTTTCCTGCGTCCAATTCCGTACTTCGCGCATCATGCGGATTTTTTCGTTCACGTTCATTTATTGTTTCCTCATACGGTTAATCATACCTATAAAACGGCGTTTTTCTGCCCGGACCGTTGCTGGTTCGCCGGTCATCCTAATGAGATAATGCCGACTTTAACACTATTTCATTTTTGGCCTGCCGGTTGCAAAGAGCATTAAATCAATCGTTTTCAATGCGGGGCGGCCGGGATACTTTAGGGAGTAGACAATGAAAGCACTAAAATCATCCGTATCCGTACTGTCCTTGCTGTTGCTTTGCAGTTGCGCCGAGTTGCCGCCCGCCCCTGTGGAAATCAATGTGAGACCTGCGCAAATCTGTAAGGATTACCGCGATAACGAGGTAAGGGCAGAGGCAATGTATCTCGGTAAAACGATAACGGTCAAGGGCAAGGCGAGAGGCATAGTCAAGGCGGAAAGCCCACTCTCTCACGGCGGTGTCAGTCTGGAAGTCGGCGGGGCTGTTATTTTTTACTCCGCTTCACAAGATTCGGAACTGTATGATATTCAGAAAGGGAAAACTTATACGGTTAGGGGGGAAATCTTCACTATCACCGACTATCAACTATCTTCTGATGACCCTTGCCATATTGGTTTGAGGCAGGGTGCCACATTATTTAAATAGTCCCGTAGCCGGATATTATTTTGCGGGCAAGTCCGGATATTGTCTGATAGGCCGTCTGAAAATGTTTTCAGACGGCCTTAACAGTATGCGGTTCTGCCGTTTTTCAGATATCCGCGCTGTCTAAAACTTCCAGTATTTCATCGCCGAATTTGTCGATTTTGGCTTCGCCCAGGCCGTAGATGCTGCGCAGGCTGTCCAAGCCGCGCGGCATTTTTTCGACGATGTCGCGCAGGGTTTTGTCGCCGCAGACCATGTAGGCGGGGATTTCCTCCGCCCGCGCCCTTTCCTGCCGCCATTTCCGCAATGCCTGCCACAGCCTTTCTTCGCGTTCGGTGCGCAGCCATTCTTCCTTCGGTTTCTGTCCGGCGGTTTTGTCGCGCTTGAGCGGGCGCAGCATGACGGTGCGGCGGTTTTTCAGCACGTCGCGCGCCGCTTCGGTCAGCAGCAGGCGGTGGTGGTGTTGGGAATCGACTTGCAGCAGGCCGAGGCCTATGCTTTGGCGGACGACGGCGCGCCAGTCTTTGTCGGTCAGGTCGGCGCCGATGCCGAAGGTGGAGAGTTCCTGATGGCGGTTGTCCCGTATCCAATCGTCGGCTTTGCCGCGCAGGACGTTGATGACGTAGCCGGCGGCGAAGCATTGGCCGACGCGGTAGATGCAGCTGAGGAGTTTTTGCACCAGCAGCGTGCCGTCGAAGCGGACGGGCGGGTGCAGGCAGTTGTCGCAGTGGCCGCAGGGTCCGGAGTGTTCGCCGAAGTGGCGCAGCAGCATGACGCGGCGGCATTCGGCGGTTTCGCATACCGCCAGCATGGCGTCGAGTTTTTGCAGTTCGATGTTTTTTTGGAATTCGCCGCTTTGGCCTTCGAGGATGCGTTCGCGCAGGATGACCCAGTCGTTGAGACCGTAGCACAGCCAGCTGACGGCGGGCAGGCCGTCCCGTCCGGCGCGGCCGCTTTCCTGATAGAAGTGTTCGATGCTCTGCGGCATGTCAAGGTGGGCGACGAAGCGGACGTCGGGTTTGTCTATGCCCATGCCGAAGGCGACGGTGGCGACGACGATGAGGCCGTCTTCGTGGGTGAAGCGGTATTGCGCGGCTTCGCGCTGCTGCATGGTCATGCCGGCGTGGTAGGCCACGGCATCCAGGCCGTTTTCGCATAAGAAGGCAGCGGTGTCGTCCACTTTTTTGCGGCTCAGGCAGTAGACGATGCCGCTTTGCCCGCCCATTTGCCCTTGGATAAACTGCAAAAGCTGTTTTTTGCCGTTGTTTTTTTCCACAACCTGATAATAGATGTTCGGGCGGTCGAAGCTGGCGACGAATTCGGGCGAGTTTTCCAGTTTGAGGTAGTGTTTGATGTCGGCGCGGGTTTCCGCGTCGGCGGTTGCGGTCAGGGCGATGCGGGGGACTTGCGGGTAGCGGTCGGCCAACAGCCCGAGCTGGCGGTATTCGGGACGGAAGTCGTGCCCCCATTGGCTGACGCAGTGTGCTTCGTCGATGGCGAATAGGCTGACGGCGGTGTGGTCGAGGAAACGCAGGAAACGTTCGCTTACCAGCCGTTCGGGCGAAACGTAGAGCAGTTTCAGACGGCCTGCGGCGATGTCGTCGGCGATTTGGCGCACGTCGTCGGGCGGCGTGCCGCCGTGTACCGCCGCGCAATGCACGCCTGCCGCGCGCAGGTTGGCCACTTGGTCGTTCATCAGCGCGATCAGCGGCGACACCACCACCGCCACGCCGCCGCGCATCAGGGCGGGAATCTGGTAACACAGCGATTTGCCCCCGCCCGTCGGCATCAGCACCAGCAGGCTTTTGCCGCCCGCCAGCGTTTCGACGATTTCCGCCTGCCGCCCGCGAAACGAGGGGTAGCCGAACACGTCGTTCAGTATTTCAAGCGCGGACGGGGCGGTCATGGCGGAGTTTCCGTTATCCGTTATAATGGGCGCGTTATTGTAAAGGCCGTCTGAAAGGATAGCAAATGAACACAAAACACCTCCTTCGTCCCGCCGCGCTGCTCCTGCCGCTGGTTATCTTGGCCGGCTGTCCGAGCGTCGGCAACGTGCCGCAGGCCGGCGGCGACTGGCACAACATGGGCGAAGCCAACAACGGCAACTTCATGCTGGCGGTAGATAAAAACAGCATCAAGCGCGACGGCCAGCTCGTTACCTTCCGCGACCGCAAAATCGTCGTCGATATGCAGGAAGAACGCTTTATCAATGTGCCGCCTTACAAAACCGCCATCAACAACTGGGAAATCCACTGCGGCAACAAAACCTTCCGCCTGACGGCCTCCACCCTCTACGACGATACGGGCAAAATCATCTCCGACGAGAAATACACCGCCGTCGATATCCGCCCGATGGCCATTCCGCCCAACTCCCTCACCGAAGAGCAGCGCAAAATCGTCTGCGCGCACTAAACAGGAAACGACGACATGAAAAAACGGATCACCTTATTTTTATTGGCCGCCGCCCTGCCCATGGCCGCCAGCGGCAACAGCGACGAATTGATGAGTGCGCAGGCCGCCTTCCGGCAGGCACTTGCCGCGCAAAATTCCACCGATGCCGGTCTGACATACCTCCAGCAGCGGCTCGAAGACGCACAGCGGCGCAAAGCTTCGGCCGAAGCCGACATTCAGGCCTACTCGCAAAAACTGGCCGAAGCGCAACAGCAGAAAGCCGCCAACGACTCCGCCCTGAAACAGGCGGGCGAACGGTTGAACGCCGCCTGGCAGGCCGTGCACGGCAGCCGTTAAACCTTCGTTGGAAGGCCGTCTGAAAACCGCGTTCCGCCGACAGGACGGCAATCGGCGTATTTGCCGTACCGCCGGTATCCGAACCGTGAGGCCGTCTGAAAGCAAATGTTTCCCGCAAAGGAAGCAGACTTTCAGACGGCCTTGCCCGTTCCTGCTATAATCCGTGCGGCATACGGGTCGGACAGACAGTCGCCGCGTACCGCCGCAAGGCGTATGGGGAGGAAAGTCCGGGCTCCGCAGGGCGGAATGCCGGCTAACGGCCGGGCGCGGCAACGCGACGGAAAGTGGAACAGAGAGCAGAACCGCCGATGGCCGTCTGAAAAGGCGGCACAGGTAAGGGTGAAAAGGTGCGGTAAGAGCGCACCGTGCACCTGGCAACAGGGCGCAGCAGGCCAAACCCCATTCGGAGCAAGACCAAACAGAACGCAACGACGCTGCCCGCCGAGCGTTCGGGTAGGTTGCTGGAGCGCGTCAGCAATGGCGCGCCTAGAGGAATGACTGTCCGACGACAGAACCCGGCTTACCGTCCGACCCGTATGCCCCACCACCCAACCCTACAAACGGAGCAAACATGGAACTCGTCTTTATCCGTCACGGCCAAAGCGAATGGAACGCCAAAAACCTCTTTACCGGCTGGCGCGACGTCAAACTGAGCGAACAAGGCATAGCCGAAGCGCAGGCCGCGGGCCGCAAACTGAAAGAAAAAGGCTACCTGTTCGACATCGCCTTCACATCCGTCCTCACCCGCGCCATCAAAACCTGCAACATCGTTTTGGAAGAGTCCGACCAACTCTTCGTGCCGCAAATCAAAACCTGGCGGCTGAACGAACGCCACTACGGCCAACTGCAAGGGCTGGACAAAAAACAGACCGGCGAAAAATATGGTGACGAACAAGTCCACATCTGGCGGCGCAGCTACGACACCCTGCCGCCGCTGCTCGACCCGAAAGACCCGTTTTCCGCGCACAACGACCGCCGTTACGCGCACCTGCCCGCCGATGTCGTTCCCGACGGCGAAAACCTGAAAGTCACGCTCGAACGCGTACTGCCTTTCTGGGAAGACAAAATCGCCCCCGCCATCCTCAACGGCAAACGCGTACTGGTGGCCGCCCACGGCAACAGCCTGCGTGCCCTGGTGAAACACATCGAGGGCATTTCTGACGACGACATCATGGGCGTGGAAATCCCCACCGGCCAGCCGCTGGTGTATCAGTTAGATGACAACTTAAAAGTCTTGGACAAATTCTACCTGTAACGCTGCGGGCGAATCCGGACAATACAAAAAGGCCGTCTGAAAAAATATTTCAGACGGCCTTTTCGACACTTCATTTCTGTAAACGATTTCTGTAAACGGCATCAGCCGCCCATAAACCAGAATTTCAACGCCCACAATACGGCAACTATCCACACCATAGGCGGCACGTCTTTGACGCGGTTGCATAAAAGTTTAATCACGGCATAGCTGATGAAACCGAAAGCGATGCCGTCGGCAATCGAATAGGTGAACGGCATGAACACGATGGTCAGGAAAGCGGGAGCGGCTTCGGTCATATCGTCCCAGTCGATTTCACGCGCGCTGCGCAGCATTTGCGCACCGACGTAGAGCAGCGCGGGCGCGGTGGCGAAACCGGGGATGCTCTGCACCAGCGGCGAGAAAATCAGACACGCCAGCATCAATACGCCGACGGTTACGGCGGTCAGCCCCGTGCGGCCGCCTGCAGACACGCCCGCCGCGCTTTCGACATACGGCGTGGTTGAAGACGTACCCAAAGCGGCGCCGGCGACGATGGCAGTCGAGTCGGCGAACAGGGCGCGCTTCAGGCGGGGCAGTTTGCCGTCTTCCAGCAGGCCCGCGCGGTGGGAAACGCCGACCAGCGTGCCGGTGGAGTCAAACAAATCGACCAGGAAAAAGACGAAAATCACGCTGACCATGCTGAGTTTAAAGAGGCCGGTAAAATCCATCTGCATGAACGTCGGCGCAATGCTCGGAATTTCGCCGATCACGCCTTTAAACTCGCTCAAGCCCAGCAGGGTGGAAATAGCGGTAATCGTCAGAATGGTCAGGATAATCGCCCCTTTGACGCGGAAATGCCCCAAAGCCACCACCATAGCGAAGCCTGCCAGCACCAAAAGCGCGGCAGGTTGGTGGATGTCGCCCAACTTCACTAAAGTCGCGTCGCTGGCGACGATGATGCCGGAACCTTTGAGCGCAATCAGCGACAGAAACAGACCGATACCGGCGGCAATCGACATTTTCAAACCCATAGGCAGCGCGTTCACCAACATTTCGCGCACTTTGAAAAAGCTGAATAAAATAAAAATGATGCCAGAAACGAATACTGCGCCCAAAGCCACCTGCCAGGGCACGCCCATGCCTTTGACGACGGCGAAAGTAAAGTAGGCGTTCAAACCCATGCCCGGCGCGAGCGCAATCGGGTAATTGCCGACGAAGCCCATCACGAAGCAGCCGATGGCGGAAGCGATGCAGGTGGCGACGAATACCGCGCCCATGTCCATGCCCGTTTCGCCGAGAATCAGCGGATTGACGATGATGATGTAACACATGGCGAGGAAGGTGGTCAGCCCCGCCGTCAGCTCCGTGCGCACATTCGTGCCGGCGGCGGACAGGCCGAACAGGCGGTCAAACAGATTGAGAGTTTGTTTATCCATGATTGAAATGTGAAGTTAAGTAAAGCAGGCATTATACCCGAATTGTCTACAAATCAGGCCGTCTGAAAACAGGAAAAATTTTTTCAGACGGCCTCTCCCGCGTTTTCCAGCATCAGGACAAACTGCGCCAATTCCTGCGGCAATTCGGCCTTCAAGTGCAGCGGTTCGCCTGTCAGCGGGTGGTCGAGGTGCAGCTCGGCGGCGTGCAGGAACATCCGTTTCAAACCGAGTTTCTGGAGGCGTTTGTTGGCTTGGTAGTCGCCGTAGCGTTCGTCGCCGGCGATGGGGCATTGCTGCGATTGGAGGTGGACGCGGATTTGGTGGGTGCGCCCCGTTTTCAGGGTAGCTTCGACCAAGGTCAGGTGCGAGAGGCCGGCTTGGTGCAGGAGGCCGTCTGAAAAACGGTTCAACACGCGGAAAACGGTATGCGCGGACTGCCCGTCTTCGCTGACGCGCACCATTTTTTCGCCTTGCGCGCCGGTGTATTTGAACAGGGGCAGTTTGACGTGAAAGCTGTCGTTCGGCAGTTTGCCCACGCCTAGCGCGAGGTAGATTTTTTTGGGGTGGTCGTTGCGGATGGCTTCGTGCAGTTTGACGAGCGCGCTGCGTTTTTTGGCGATCATCAAGAGGCCGCTGGTGTCTTTGTCGAGGCGGTGGACGAGTTCGAGATAACGGGCTTCGGGGCGGGCGCGGCGGATTTGTTCGATGACGCCGAAGCTCACGCCGCTGCCGCCGTGGACGGCGGTGCCGGAGGGTTTGTTAATCACCAGCAGCGCGTCGTCTTCGTAAACGATGTCGAATTCGCGCGCGGGTGCGGCTTGGGTGCGGTTTTCAGACAGCCTCTGCTTTTCGGCGGTGCGTACGGGCGGGATGCGGAGCAGGTCGCCCGCCTGAATGCGGCTGTCGGGCTTGCAGCGTTTTTTGTTCAGGCGCACTTCTCCGGCGCGGATAATGCGGTGGATGTGGCTTTTGGGTACGCCTTTGAGGATTTTTATCAGATAGTTGTCAAGGCGTTGGCCTGCCGCCTCGTCATCGATGCGGAAGAAACTTGCGGAGTCTTTGCTTATCGGCTGCATTTTCTCTATAATCTGCGCGTTTTGTCCCCTGTGGGACAAAGCATATTGAAAAAAGAGATTCTATATTAAAAACGTACTCTGCAAAGCATTTCCTTCCGTCTGCGAAAGCCCGCGGCGGAAGACCGTAATCAAGTTTGAATGGAACTGCCGAACCGTTTTGGCATAAGACGACAGGGCTTTTGCCGCGCCGCACAAAACAGACCACAACAGGCAAACGATAATAAGAAGATGTCGGCTGTCATTTTTTAAGCCCGAGAGTGTCCGCCTCAAAAGCGCACGCGGGTGCCGCCGGAAAACTCCGGCGTATGTTCTTTAATACCTTCTTTATCCGCTTAACCGACCGCACATGACCGCCTGACGCGGCATGCAGTATTGCGGTGTGAAATTCGAAAACTGATTACACGCTTCGTGAGTGCTAACGGGGTGTCCGGGGCCGTCTGAAAGGCCGCCGTCCGCCCGAGAGGTTATCATGAAACGTATGTTGTTTAACGCCACGCAGGCAGAAGAACTGCGCGTGGCCATTGTGGACGGGCAAAACCTGCTCGACCTCGACATTGAAACGCTGGGCAAAGAACAGCGCAAAGGCAATATCTACAAAGGTGTCATCACCCGCATCGAGCCGTCGCTGGAGGCGTGTTTCGTCGATTACGGAACCGACCGGCACGGCTTTTTGCCGTTTAAGGAAGTATCCCGCTCCTATTTCCAGGACTACGAAGGCGGCCGCGCCCGCATTCAGGAAGTGCTCAAAGAAGGCATGCAGGTCATCGTCCAAGTGGAAAAAGACGAACGCGGCAACAAAGGCGCGGCACTGACCACCTTCATCAGCCTGGCCGGACGCTACTTGGTATTGATGCCGAACAACCCGCGCGGCGGCGGAGTGTCCCGTCGTATCGAAGGCGAGGATCGGCAGGAGCTGAAAGACGCGATGGCCGAGCTGGATGTCCCCGCCGGCATGAGCCTGATTGCCCGCACCGCCGGCATTGGCCGCAGCGTGGAAGAATTGCAATGGGATTTCGACTACCTGCTGAAACTTTGGCGCGCCATCGAAGAAGCCGGCGAAGCCCATCGCGAACCCTACCTGCTTTTCATGGAAAGCTCGCTGCTCATCCGCGCCATCCGCGACTATTTCCGTCCCGACATCGGCGAAATTTTGGTGGATAACGAAGAAGTCTATGCGGAAATTTCCGAGTTCATGTCGTATGTGATGCCGAACAACGTAGGCCGTCTGAAACTCTATCAAGACCATACGCCGCTGTTCTCCCGTTTCCAAATCGAACACCAAATTGAAAGCGCGTTTTCACGCAGCGTCAGCCTGCCTTCCGGCGGCGCGATTGTGATTGACCACACCGAAGCCCTGGTTTCCATCGACGTCAACTCCGCCCGTGCCACCCGCGGCACGGACATCGAAGACACCGCCTTCAAAACCAATATGGAAGCCGCAGAAGAAGTCGCCCGCCAAATGCGCCTGCGCGACTTGGGCGGTTTGGTCGTCATCGACTTCATCGACATGGAAAACCCCAAGCATCAGCGCGATGTTGAAAACGTCCTGCGCGACGCGCTCAAAAAAGACCGCGCCCGCGTGCAAATGGGCAAACTTTCTCGCTTCGGCCTCTTGGAATTAAGCCGCCAACGCCTGAAACCCGCCTTGGGCGAAAGCAGCCACGTCGCCTGCCCGCGCTGCGCCGGCACCGGTGTCATCCGCGGCATCGAATCGACCGCCCTGCACGTTTTGCGCATCATTCAAGAAGAAGCGATGAAAGACAACACCGGCGAAGTGCATGCCCAAGTGCCCGTCGATGTCGCTACCTTCCTGCTGAACGAAAAACGTGCCGAGCTGTTTGCGATGGAAGAGCGTTTGGACGTCAATGTCGTCCTGATTCCGAATATCCATCTGGAAAATCCGCACTACGAAATCAACCGCATCCGCAGCGACGATGTGGAAGAAGACGGTGCGCCGAGCTACAAACGCGTCGCCGAGCCCGAAGCGGATGACAACGCCAAACCTTTCGGCAACGAGCGTGTCAAAGCCGCCCGTCCCGAACCGGCCGTTAAAGGCGTCAAACACAACCAGCCGGCTCCCGTTGTGGCTGAACGCCCGGCCGGTTGGTGGGACAAATTCAAAGCCTGGTTCAAAGGCCTGTTCGGCGGCGGCACGATGGAGCAGCCGCAGGAAGAAAGCCGCAAACAATCCTCAGGCAATTCCCGCCATTCCTCATCCCGCAGGCGCGGTAACCGGCGCGGTGCCGGCAGAAGCGCGGGCGGGGAAATGCGGAACAATGCCTCTCGCAGCGATGCGGCGGATGGGGAAGAAACCAAAACCGACAACGCCAAAACCGACAGCCGCCGCAGCAACGGCCGACGCGGTACGGACAGCCGCAACGCGGAAGGCCGCAACGGCAACCGCCGCCGCAACGACCCGGCCGCAGCCGTTCCAATGGCCGAACAGGCGGAAAAACGCGCACCGGCGGAAGAAACCGTTATTGCCGCACCTGTTGCCGCTCTGCCCGAAGTTCAAACGGAAAAACGCGAAAGCCGCGATAACCGCCGCCGCGAACGCAACCCGAAACGCAACGAAGCCGCAGAAACCTCCGCGGTTGAAACCGTGGCCGCTGCGGCAGCCGAACAGCCTGCCGTTGCCGAACCCGCAGAGAAAAAACGCGGCGGACGCAATCAGGAGCGGGGCGGCCGCAATCCGCGCGACCGCAACGGCAACCGCCGCAGCGACAAGAAACGCAACATTCCGTCAGCCGCCAAAATCGAGCAGTATCTGATGATTGACGAGGCTGCAGACAAAGTCCTTGCCGCTGTCGCGCACGTTTTTGGCGAAACCCGTCCGGCAGACAGTCAGCCGCAAACCGGCCATGATAAACCGCTGATCATCACACTGCCTGCCTTGCCGCAGGATGAGGCGGAAGAAACCGTTTCCATTATGGTGCAGCCCGCAAACGCCGAAGCGGACATGGTTGCCGACAGCAGTGCCAAAGTGCTTGCCGCCGTGGCGCAGATTATGGATACGGCCGAAACCGTGCCTTCTGCGGAAACCGAAACCGCCGAACCTGTCGGAGAAGCCGTGCCGGTTGGGCAGCCTGCCGAGCCCGTTGCCGTGGAAGCCGAACCGTCGGCCGTGCCGGCTCCCGCTGTTGCGGCTGCCGCAATTGAACCGTCCGCGCCGTCCGGCCTGATATTGGTTCAAACCCGTCCGGAAGCCTTGGCCGCCGCCGTTGCCGCCGTTCAACCCGAACAGCCGCAGGGCAAACGCCGCGCAGACTTGCCGAAACCCGTTGAAAGCGAAACGGCTGCCGCACCACTGGAACAGGTGGAAACCCGCCGCGTTTAGCCATATGCCGTAAGTGCAGGCCGTCTGAAAACAGGTTTCGTGTTTTCAGACGGCCTGTTTCCGTTTCAGCCTTTCGGTTTATGTTTTTAAATTGCAGTCCGAAAAAACTGAATGACGGCGCGGAGGTGCCGTTTCAGACGGCCTCTTTCCCTCCGCGGCGATTTTGCCGCCTCGTCCGACGGATAAAACGGGAAAACGCGGCTTGCCGGATATTCCGTTATACAATCAGTTCTATATTTTCAGACGGCCTTTGCCGCAGGCCGAGGCCGGCCGATTCAACTAAAAGGAGTTCCGTATGACCCTGATCTTCAATTCCGACGGTTTTCCCGTTTATTTCGAACAAGCCCCGACCATCATGGTTCGCGACCCGCTGGCCGAATTCCTCGGTGCAGCCGAACACGGCCTGATGACTTACCGTTACGTTGATGCCGTGCGGCTGGCCGGGCATTCCTGCCCCACGGTGGCCGGTGCGTACCTGATGGTTTGCCGGGGCTTGAAGGCATTGTATGGCGACGATGTGCCCGAACGCGGCGGTATCGAGGTTCGGATGCGCGACGGACGGGACGAAGGTACGACCGGCGTTGTCGCCTCTGTCGCCACCCTGCTGACCGGTGCGGCCGCCGAGCAAGGCTTCGGCGGCATCGGGATGAACCGCCGTTTTGCTCGCCGCGACCTGTTGGCTTTCAACGGCAACATCGACGGCACGCTCGCCCTGCGCCGACGCGATACAGGTGCGACGGCGGAAATCGACTATCACGCCCAACGCGTCCCGTTTGCCCCGCAGATGGCCGAAGTGATGCCCAAAGCCGTGTCGGGCACGGCCACGGACGAAGAGTTACGGCTGTTTAAAGAGCTTTGGCAGGAACGCACCCGCGCCATTTTGGTCGATCATGCAGACGATGACGGGTTGATTGAAATCCGTTTGAAATAAGGTTCGTCCGCCAAACGGCATCATGCCGCCAAAGAAAAACGCCCGGAAGGTTTGCGGGCGTTTTTCTTTGCGGGAGGAAGTGGGTTTTCAGCGCGGCCGGGCGGGCGGAAGTATTCATGTTTCGCATCAATTCGTTCCGTTGTTTTCAGACGGCCTTATCTGTAGAAATCCCTAGCGTTGTTTACAGTATTTCCAGGAGAATACTGTAACATGAACATGCACAAAAACACCCGCCTCACCCCGCACCACCGCCAAGCCATTTGGACAGCCTACACCCAAGAGAAGGAAAGCGTAAGCTCATTGGTACGGCGTTACCAAGTCAGCCGCGTCACCATCTATCGCGCACTTAAGGCCGCAAGGGCCAAGCTGCTCAAACCCCAAACCAGCACCAACAACCGTTTCAAACAGGCAAAGTACGGAATGAAACGCCTGGCCAAGGTAGAACGCAGCATTCAGGAAAAACTCAAAAAGCAGGCCAAACGCTACAACAAGTCCTATCCCGGCGA